>NZ_JBTGGE020000001.1:0-107437 GCF_054331515.2 Streptococcus sp. 10F2
ATTTCATTTGACAACAGGAACTTTTGAAGCTGTTCTATAGGCTAAACCAAGGCTACGATTAGCCTTGGCTAGTTAGCCTAACAGCTCCAAACCTGCTATCAAATGAAATAAGGAATCGACATCAAAAAGTTAAAGTACTTAAATTTCTAATAGGGTGGGGTGGCTAACTTCATTTTAGAACTTTCAAAATAAAACATAATATTGAAAAGTGTTTAGATATTTGAGATAATAAAGACAAATGACAAGCCAAATGCTATAATAGAACTAGTATTTTTATGAGGAGAAAAGTCCATGGAATTAGTTCGTGATAAAATTTTTGTTAGTCAATACCATTATGATGCTCGTAACTTTGAGTGGGAGAAAGAAAATGGTGCCCCTGAAACGAAGATTGACGTCAATTTCCAACTCATTAGTCGTGATGAAGCTAGTCAAAAGACTTCAATGGTTGTTATTGTAAGCTTTATGGTTGTTTTTGATACTTTTGTAATCAGTGGTGTGATTTCCCAAACCAATCATGTGCAAAATCGTTTTATCAACGAACCAAGTGAACTAGAGCAAGCTGAAGTGCAGCAGTTGGCGGAGCCAAGTCTTGGTATGCTTAACCGCTTGACCTATGAAGTAACAGAAATTGCCTTGGATATGCCAGGTATTAATTTGGAGTTTTAAAAAATGAAGAAAGTTGCAGTGATTACCGATGCATCTGCTTATCTAACAGATTTAACAGATGCAAAGAATTTGTTTGTTCTAGATATTCCTGTCTTGATTGATGGGGAGACTTATCTAGAAGGCAAAAATCTGACTGCTGAAGAATTTTATGAAAAAATGGCGGCTTCTAAGGAACTGCCTAAGACGAGTCAACCAAGTTTAGCAGAGCTGGAAGCTCTCTTGCAGCAGTTGGAATTGGATGGCTATACTCATGTACTCGGTCTATTTCTTTCAAGTGGAATTTCAGGTTTTTACCAGAATATTCAATTTTTGAAAGATGAGTTTTCAAATTTAGAAATTGCCTTTCCAGATACCAAGATTACCAGTGCGCCGCTTGGTCTGATGGTTAAGACTGCGTTGGAAGCTCTTGAAGCTGGGCAAGATTTTGACAGGGTTCTTGAAAATATTCAAAAGCAAATTGACGGTGTCCAAGCTTACATCTTGGTAGATGATCTTAATCATTTGGTTAAAGGGGGACGGCTATCGAATGGTGCTGCTCTCCTAGGGAGTCTCCTAAGTATCAAACCGATTCTCTATTTTACAGATGAAGGTAAGATTGAGGTCTTTGAGAAAGTTCGGACTGAGAAGAAAGCGATGAAGCGTCTTTGTGATCTGGTTAGTCAGGAAATCACAAATGGGGACTATTATGTCGCTGTTATCCATTCTCACTGCGAAGATAAGGCCTTGCAAATGCAAGCTCTTCTTCAGGAAGCTGGTGTAGTTGGCGAGATTCCTTTGGTAACTTTTGGAAGTATTATTGGAACCCATCTAGGTGCAGGTAGTGTTGCTGTCGGTCTCCTACCTCGTGTGCTCTGATTTTAATAGTAAATCAGTATTAGTGGACTTATTTTTATGAAATTAACAAGTTTGCCTTCTGAATTTCAGAAGGCTTTGCCTATATTAAGCAAAATTCAAGAGGCTGGTTTTCAAGCCTACTTTGTCGGTGGTTGTGTGCGGGATGTACTTTTGAATCATCCCATCCATGATGTAGATATCGCTTCCTCAGCTTATCCGCAAGAAATTAAAGATCTTTTTGAACGGACGGTCGATGTCGGTATTGAGCATGGGACTGTCTTAGTTCTGGAGGGCGGTCAGGAGTATGAAATTACCACTTTCCGGACGGAAGAAGAGTATGTGGATTATCGTCGCCCGAGTCAGGTTCATTTTGTTCGTTCTTTGGAAGAAGATTTAAAACGGCGGGACTTTACGATTAATGCTCTGGCCTTGGATTCTGAGGGGCATCTCGTGGATCTTTTTCATGGGTTAGAGGATTTGGAAGCGAAAGTGATTCGAGCTGTTGGGTTAGCACAGGAGCGTTTTCAAGAGGACGCTTTACGAATCATGCGGGGATTTCGTTTCCAGGCTTCTTTAGGTTTTGATTTGGAGTCGGAGACCTTTCAAGCTATGATGGATTGCGCCCCTTTACTTGAGAAAATTGCCATCGAGCGTATTTTTATTGAGTTTGAAAAATTACTACTTGCGGATTCATGGGCAAGAGGTTTTTCTTCTCTCCTTGCTGCAAATGCCTCTCTCTACTTACCTGGTTTTGAACTGGAGTCTCAGGGGCTCTATACTTTTTTGGAAAAAGTCCGATCAGATTTCAGTTTCACCAGTTCAGCGCAAGCTTGGGCGGCTATGTTGTATCACTTTGATAATAAGCAAGCTGGTCCGATTTTAAAGGCTTGGAAGACTTCTAGGGATTTTCAAAAACAAGTTTTAGAACTGCTCGAAATCCTCAAAAAACGTGAGAAGGGTCTTTTGTCCGCTTGGGATTGTTATATGTATCAAGATGATCTTCTGTACCAAGCTGAAGATATTCGAATGGCCATAAATCTGGAGACTAATTCTCAATATATCACAGATACCTTAGCAGATTTAGCCATTCGAGATAAGCAAGAGATTGTGGTGACTGGTAGGACCTTAATACAAGAAGAGGGCATTCAACCTGGTCCTTTAATGGGACAAGCCTTAAAAGATGTTGAACGAGCTATCGTCAAGGGCGATTTACCAAATGAAAAAGCGGCTATTTTAGCCTTTGTAAAGGAGCGAATGCATGACTGATTTTATTGTGGAAGGTCTGACCAAATCGGTAGCCGATAAGGTCTTGTTTCGAGACCTGTCCTTCATTATTCATCCGCAAGATCGGATTGGTTTGATTGGTCTAAATGGAACTGGGAAATCATCTCTTTTAGACGTACTCGCAGGTGTAGCGGGTTTTGATGGGGATCGCAGTCCTTTCCAGACTAAAACGGATTATGAGATTGCTTATTTGACACAGGAGCCTGATTTCCAAGCTGGTGCGAGTATTTTAGAGACAGTTCTTTCGAGTAGACCCAAAGAGATGAGCTTATTAAAGGACTATCAAGAGCTGATGGAAACGTATGAAGAGTCGAAGCAGGATAGACTCGATCAGTTGGTTGCTCAATTAGAGGCTCAGGATGTTTGGGGACTGGAAAGCCAGGCTAAGACCATTCTTTCGAAGTTAGGTATGGAGAATATGCAGCAATCGGTAGATGACTTGTCTGGCGGACAGCGTCGCCGAGTGCAGTTGGCTCAGGTTCTTTTGCGGAAGGCAGATTTATTATTGCTAGATGAGCCAACTAACCATCTCGATATTGATATGGTCGATTGGTTGGCCAATTACTTGACCAGTCATCAAAGCACCGTTTGTTTTATTACTCATGATCGCTATTTTTTGGATCAAGTTTCTAATCGCATTTTTGAATTAGACCAGGGACGACTTGCCGAATATCAAGGAAATTATCAGGATTATGTAGCTCAAAAAGCGGACGAGGAAGAACGGGCAGCTAGTGCGCAACACAAACGCCACCAGCTTTACAAACAGGAACTTTCTTGGATGCGTCGTCAGCCACAGGCGCGAGCGACTAAACAGGAGGCGCGTATCAAACGGTTTGAAAGTTTGAAAAAAGATATGGCTGCCTATCAGACAAAAGACGCGTTGGAAATTCAGTTCGAAACTAGTCGGATTGGAAAGAAAGTTTTGGAATTTAAAGATGTGAGTTTTGGCTATGGGCAGAAACTCCTTTTCCAAAACTTCAATCTTCTTATTCAAAATCGAGATCGGATTGGTATTGTTGGAGATAACGGGGTTGGAAAGTCTAGTCTCCTAAACTTGATTGCCGACCAGCTTGAACCAACTGCGGGTGAGCTGATTCGTGGAGAAACGGTTAAAATTGCCTATTTTTCTCAATCTGCGGAGGATTTGGATGAATCCATGCGGATGATTGAATATCTGAGTCAGGTAGCTAGTGAGGCAAAGACATCTAGTGGGAGTGTCAGTGTTTCAGAATTGTTGGAGCAATTTCTCTTTCCGCGTTCCAGTCATGGAACCGTGATTGCTAAATTGTCTGGAGGAGAGAAGAAACGGCTTTACCTATTAAAATTACTGATTCAGCAACCAAATGTTCTGTTATTAGACGAACCGACCAATGATTTAGATATTGCGACCTTAACCGTTTTAGAGGCTTTTCTTCAACAATTTGCTGGTCCAATTTTAACGGTCAGTCATGACCGCTACTTTTTAGATAAGGTTTCAACGAAACTCTTGGCTTTTGAAAGCGGTGAGATTCGAGAGTATTTCGGAAATTACACAGATTATCTAGATGAAAAGAAATTTAGGCAAGAACTCCTTCAAAAGAAGGAAACCCAGAGTAAGTCCAGCAAACCACGTGAGCGCTCACAAGTGAAGCGGATGACCTACCAAGAGCAACAAGAATGGAAAGAAATTGAAGCCAAAATTGAAAATTTGGAAGCTACTATTGAAGAAGTTGAAAGTCAAATGCAGGAGAATGCCAGTGATTACGGGGCCCTGGCTCCTCTCCAAACAGAACTAGAACAATTAAATGAAGACCTGCTTTATCAATATGAACGGTATGAGTACCTTTCTTCCTTTGAATAAAAGGTATGGGATGTGACAGGACGAGAGGGTAGTATTAGTTCGTCGTTTGATTCCTCATTTGAATGTTGCTTGATAAGTGGTACTTGATTTCCCCTAACAGCTTGGGATGCTAGTAGGGCTATCAACAACTTTGGAAAAGCAGATTGGATTAAGCAGAATAAGGAAACTAAGAAGGTTGAGGCATGGTTCTCAGCCTCTTTTTAGGTTGTGAAAGCGAGCAACTTACAAGTTTAAAGTGGTATCCTTTATAAAACCGCTTAAAACCAATACTGATTAAACTTTTTCACCTACTCAAAGTACCAGTAAAATCCTTGTGAAATAGGGTGAGATAAGGATATAATAGAGTCAAGGAAAGGAGAAATCATGAAAAAGAATTTGTCCATGCCCTTACATACGCAACTAACGGATCAATTAATGGAAGCGATTAGAGAAATGCGCATTCATGAAAAACTCAGCTCAGAGAGAGAGTTATGTCAACAATTCCATGTTAGCCGTACAACGGTTCGTAAATCATTAGCAGAGCTCGAAGACTTAGGCTATATTTATCGCAAACATGGTCAAGGAACTTTTGTTTCAGGTTTATGGAGACGCAAGCAAAATCTCTTAGATTCTTACAATTTTAACCAACATATGGTGAATCTTGGTAAGGTTCCATCTGATCAGATCGAATATTTTGAACTGGTACAGGCCCATCAAAAAGTGGCCTCCTATCTTCATATCGAAGAACAAGATTTGGTTTATAAAATCAAACGTCTTCGTCTAGCTGATGGAGAAGCTATGATGTTTGAAACGACCTATATACCAGCTCATCTTTTTCCAGACTTGACCCAGGAGCGGATTCAGGAAAAGGGACTGTATAAGACCCTAGAGCAGGATTATGGTCAACGAATTGTGTATGCAGATGAACTTTTTTCTGCTGGCCAAATCGGTGAAAATGTGACCCAATACCTGAATCAACCGATTTCGACTCCCTGTCTGAATATTCGACGCGAAACTTATAATCAAGATCGTAACATTATTGAATTGACCTTTACAACTGCAAGAAGTGATCAATTTTCCTATAAAGTTCGTCATTTCAACACCTATTTGGATTAGGAGGTTCTTATGTTCCAAAAAACAATCGAACAATTGGAAACACTCGGTGCCCATATTACTACTAGAGAGATTCAACAACAACCGGAGCTCTGGCAAGAACTTTGGGAATCTTATGTAGAACAAGAAGAGGAGCTTCAAGCTTTCTTAAGCCATATTCTTGATCAGCATCAACGGATGCGTGTTATCTTTACGGGAGCTGGGACATCTGCTTATGTGGGCGATACAATCCTTCCGTACTTAAAGGAAGTGGTTGATGAAGACGTTTGGGATCTCCAAGCTGTACCAACAACCCACTTAGTGTCGAATCCACGACAGTTTTTGAAAAAAGAGATTCCGACGCTACTTGTTTCCTTTGCGCGTTCTGGAAATAGTCCTGAAAGTATTGGAGCTGTAGAAGTTGGGCAAGCCTTAGTAGATGATTTTTACCAATTGACTATTACCTGTGCTCCTGATGGGCAATTAGCTCAGAAGGCACAAGGGGATGACAAGAATTATCTGTTTTTAATGCCTGCTGGTTCCAATGACCAAGGTTTTGCTATGACAGGAAGCTTTACCTGCATGAGTTTGGCAACTCTCTTAGTGTTTGATCCAAAACCACAAGCCACTAAGAAAGAATTTATCCAAGGTGTTATCACTTTAGGACAAAGTGCACTACAATTTGAAAGCGCTTTAGAGACGATGGTGAAACAACCTTTCACACGTGTTGTTTATCTGGGTTCTGGAGCTTTTGCGGGAATGGCTCGTGAAGCGCAGTTAAAAATCTTAGAGTTAACAGCAGGCCGTATTGCAACTGGATTTGATTCTTCCCTAGGATTCCGTCATGGCCCTAAATCTTTCGTGGATAAGAACACTCTTGTATTTACCTTTGTTTCCAATGATGCTCATACTCGTTTGTATGATCGGGATATTTTGTTTGAATTAGCAGGAGATCAGGTAGCGCAAGAAGTAGTTGCTGTATCTATTGGAAAAGTTGATGGGTTTGAAGGAACTCAGCTTACTTTCGATAAAGCATATAGCTTTATTCCAGATGCTTATGTGGCCTTAGCCTTTGTGCTACTAGGTCAGACCCTTGCTCTTCACGCTTCTATTAAAGTTGGAAACTTACCAGATACACCTTCGCCAACTGGAACTGTGAATCGAGTTGTAAAAGGGGTTGTCCTCTATCCTTTAGAAAAATAAATAAGGAGAAAAACATGTCAAAATTTAATCCAAGTCCAACCAAAATCGCTGCTCTAGAGAAATTAGCTGATGAGAACGGAGTCATCGGAGCTCTTGCCATTGACCAACGTGGTGCTCTTCAACGCATGTTGTCCCAAGGAGGACAGTCTTTAGGTGAAGACGGAGTTGTTCACTTCAAGGAGTTGGTCAGTCAAGAATTAACCCCTTACGCTTCTTCGATTCTATTGGATCCGGAATTTGGCTTACCAGCTTCACGGGTTCGTGCAGAAGGAGCTGGTCTATTGCTAGCTTATGAGAAAACTGGCTATGATGCTAGTGAACCAGGACGTTTTCCAGATTTAATTGATGACTTATCCGTTTTGAGAATCAAGGAAGCTGGCAGTGATGCTGTTAAACTTCTCCTTTATTATGATGTGGATGAGGATGCGGCTATCAACGAGCGCAAGAAGGCCTTTGTAGAGAGAGTTGGGAGTGAATGCCTAGCAGAAGAGATTCCATTCTTTCTTGAATTACTGACCTATGATGCTCATTTAGAAGATGTGAGTGGAGCTGAATTTGCTCGATTAAAACCTCATAAAGTGAATGAGGCGATGCGAGAATTTTCAAAGGATGTCTATCAAGTTGATGTCTTGAAGGTGGAAGTTCCTGTGAATATGAACTTTGTAGAGGGCTTCAGTCAAGGTGAAGTGGTGTATAGCAAGGAAGAAGCCGTTAAGGCTTTTCAAGAGCAAGCACAGGCAACTCACTTACCATTTATTTTCTTGAGTGCCGGTGTCTCTGCTCAACTGTTCCAAGATACTCTTTATTTTGCTAAGGAAGCAGGCTCCAACTTTAATGGTGTGTTGTGCGGACGCGCGACTTGGAAAGACAGCGTAGCTATTTTTGCCGAACAAGGGGAGGCAGCTTGTCGGGAATGGCTTCAAACTCAAGGTCGTCAAAATATCGAAGATTTGAATGCTGTCTTGGCTGAAACAGCTCATTCTTGGAAAGCGAAACTTTAAGTTGTTTTGATAAGCTAATATATTGACATCATCGAAAGAAAAGACTAGAATGAAAGTATAGAAAGCGCTTTCTATCTGGTGAGGGAAGTTGTATGGAAACATTTTCAATCTCACAAGATTTTCTATTGAATGAGCAACCCTTTAAGATTTTATCAGGGGCCATTCATTATTTCAGGATACCAAGAGACGACTGGTATCACTCGCTTTATAATTTAAAAGCTCTGGGCTTTAATACCGTTGAAACCTATGTCCCATGGAATCTTCATGAAGCTCAAGAAGGCGTCTATGATTTTCAAGGAGAACTTGACTTGGGTGCTTTCTTAGATTTAGCTCAAGAACTTGGCTTATATGCTTTAATTCGCCCTTCTCCCTATATATGTGCAGAATGGGAGTTTGGGGGATTGCCAGCTTGGCTATTGACGAAAAATATTCGCATTCGTTCAAGTGATCCAGGTTTTCTAAGCTATGTAGATTTGTATTACCAGCAGCTAGGACCGATTTTAGCTCAACGACAATTGAACCGTGGGGGCAATATTCTCATGTTTCAAGTGGAAAATGAGTATGGATCCTATGGGGAAGACAAGGCTTACCTCAGACGGCTGAAAGGACTAATGGAGAAGCAGGGCTGGGATATGCCTTACTTCACCTCAGACGGTGCTTGGTTAGCAACCTTACAAGCTGGAACCCTACTGGATGAAGGAATTTTGCCAACAGGTAATTTTGGTTCCAAAGCTGAGGAAAATTTTGCTAATCTACAAAACTTCATGCAGGAACATGATTTTCAAGGTCCCCTTATGTGTATGGAGTTCTGGTTAGGTTGGTTTAATCGTTGGAAAGAACCGATTATTCAGCGTGATTCTAAAGAGACGGTTGCTGCAATCATGGATACTCTTAAACGTGGTAGCATTAACCTCTATATGTTTCATGGTGGCACCAATTTCGGGTTTATGAATGGAACTTCGGCACGGGGGAATCGAGATTTACCTCAGGTGACATCTTATGACTACGATGCTATTCTGGATGAGGTGGGGAATCCAACTGAGAAGTACTATCTGCTCCAAGAAGCACTTCACCAATGGAACCCAGCCTTAGAGCAAAGTGAACCGTTGGTAAAGCCTATGATGGAGAACCGGATTATACAAAAGAAACGCAGTGTATCACTATGGTCTACCTTGGATCAGTTGACACAGAGTAAAAAGTCCTTGTATCCAATGAAAATGGAAGAATTGGGTCAAGCAACCGGTTATACCCTCTATCGGAAACAAGTCGCTTACGATGGTTCCCCTCAATCCTACCGCTTGGTCGATGTTAGTGACCGGGTACAGGTCTTCATCAATCAAGTTCCTGTCGTTGTACAAGATCAAGATACAGTGGGTGCTTCTTTTGAATTTCATTCACAAGAAGCAAGCGATCAATTGGATATTTTGGTTGAAAACCAGGGACGTGTTAATTACGGTCATAAGCTCTTAGCAGCTAGTCAAGAAAAAGGTATTCGAACCGGTGTTATTAAAGATCTTCATTTTTTGATCAATTGGGAACAATTCCCGTTGTCTTTTGACAGTAACATGCTCAATCATATTGATTTTGATGGAGATTGGGAATGTGGACAACCAGGTTTTCATGAATTTGAATTTGAGCTAGAGGAGCTCCTTTCTTGTCACATTAATGTAAGCGGTTTCGGGAAAGGCTTTGTTTCGGTCAATGGGCACAATCTAGGTCGCTTTTGGGAGGTTGGTCCCTATCTTAGCTTATATCTACCAGCGGCTTTTTTAAAAAAAGGAATCAATACCTTGCTCGTATTTGAGAGTGAGGGAATGATTAGAGACAGCATTCAACTCGGATCCAAGCCTGTTATTAAGGAAGGTTTGGAAGCACAAAAGGAGGAAAACTAATGGCAATTATCGCAACTCGAATCGATGGACGTCTTATCCACGGACAAGTGGCTAATCTCTGGGCTTCAAAATTGAATATTTCTCGTATCATGGTGATTGATGACGAGGTTGCCCAAAATGATATTGAAAAAGCAGGCTTGAAATTAGCAGTGCCACCTGGAGTACGCCTTAGTATTTTACCAGTTGCTAAAGCAGCTGCTAATATCAATGCAGGAAAATATGACTCTCAACGTTTGATGATTGTAGCTCGCAAACCAGACCGCTTCTTGGAATTGGTGGAAAACGGAGTTGCTCTTGAAGAGCTCAACGTTGGGAACATGTCTCAAAGTGAGGAAACACGTTCAATAACTCGGAGTGTCAATGTCACTGATAAAGATGTTGAAGACTTTAAACAATTACATGCCAAAGGGGTTAAGTTGTATCATCAAATGGTTCCAAATGATGGGGCAGAAGACTTCATGGCCTTGCTAAACAAATAGTAGATAGGAGGAATCTCTTATGATTCAATGGTGGCAAATCTTACTTCTAACCCTTTATGCGGGTTACCAAATCTTGGATGAATTGACCATCGTGTCTTCAGCGGGATCACCTGTATTCGCTGGTTTTATGGCTGGTTTAATTATGGGAGATTTACAGACAGGTCTTTTCATTGGTGGATCTCTTCAATTGACTGTATTAGGTGTTGGAACTTTCGGGGGAGCTTCCCGTATCGATGCCAACTCAGGTACTGTTTTAGCAACTGCCTTCTCAGTTGCCCTCAAGATGGATCCATTATTGGCGATCTCAACCATTGCCGTACCGGTTGCAGCCTTGATGGTACAAACTGACGTTCTTGGACGTTTTACGACCACCTACTTTGCTCATCGAATTGATAAACATGTTGAGAATTTCAACTATAAAGGGATTGAAGTCAACTATCTACTAGGTGCTCTTCCTTGGGCTCTCTCTCGTGCTCTTCCAGTTTTCCTAGCACTTACTTTTGGAGCAGGAGCTGTTCAGTCCACAGTAGATTATTTGGAAACTTCCCTTCCTTGGTTAACTAAAGGTTTGACTGTGGCAGGTGGAGCTCTTCCAGGTGTTGGATTTGCAATCTTGCTTCGTTACCTTCCAGTTAAGAAACATTTCCCATATTTGATTGGTGGTTTCGTCATCACTGCCCTTTTGACTACTCTCTTTGGATATACCTCAACTTTGGGTACTGCAGTAGCTGGCTTGTCTGAAGACTTTACTGCGAAATTTAACGGACTATCCATTTTGGGAATTGCCTTGATCGGTTTTGCCATTGCTTCTCTTCACTACAAAAAACTCATTGAAGCACCAAAAGTAGTTGCGGCAGCCGACCCAAATGAGACAGAGGAGATTGAAGATGATGAAATCTAAATACCAATTAACCAAAGAAGATTTTAACCAAATCAATAAACGGAGTTTGTTAACCTTCCAATTGGGTTGGAACTACGAACGGATGCAGGGATCTGGTTATCTCTATATGATTCTTCCGCAATTGCGTAAGATGTATGGTGATGGAACTGAAGAGCTTCAACAAATGATGAAAACGCATACTCAGTTCTTTAACACTTCCAACTTTTTCCATACAATTGTAACTGGTATTGATATTGCTTTGGAAGAAAAAGAAGGAGTTGCTTCTAAAGATGCTGTTTCTGGTATTAAAACCGCTTTGATGGGACCATTTGCAGCGATCGGAGATGCAATCTTTGCCGCTATCATTCCAGCCATTATGGGTGCAATTGCAGCTAATATGGCTATTGAAGGAAATCCAATCGGAGTCTTTCTTTGGGTAGCAGTATCCATGGCTATTAACGTTTTCCGTTGGAAACAATTGGAAATTGCTTATAAAGAAGGGGTATCCCTTGTAACAACCATGCAGTCACACTTGGAAGCATTGACTGACTCAGCTTCTGTATTAGGTATTTTCATGGTTGGGGCCCTTATTGCAACCATGATCAATGTCAAAATTGCTGCTGTACCAGAAGTGTTCGGCGTTCCATTAGATATTCAAAATTACCTTGATATGATCATGCCACGAATGGTACCAGCTTTGATTGCCGGTGGTGTTTACTGGCTTCTTGGTAAAAAAGGAATGTCTTCAACTAAGGCTATCTTTATCGTTATTGCAATCATTGTTGCTCTATCAGCACTCGGACAAGCAATTGGAATGGATATCCTAACGAAATAGAAAATGAGGCCACTATGGAAAAACAATTAATTTTGGTCAGTCACGGTCATTTTGCTACGGAATTGAAAAAAAGTACAGAAATGATTATGGGACCACAGGACAATATTCATGCAGTCGGTCTCTTGGAAAGTGAGGGTCCAGAGGACTTTCAAGCAAAAGTCGAGGCTATTCTTGCGGAACATGAAGGAGATGAGTTTGTTATTTTTGCAGATTTGCAAGGTGGAACTCCCTGTAATGTTGTCAGCCGCATGGTACTAGAAGGTGCTACATTGGATATCTACGCAGGTATGAATATGCCCATGGTCATTGCCTATCTCAATTGTTTGTGGACTGGACAGGAAGCAGACTTCGTCGAGAAGGCAAGGCAGAATACCCTACACGTCAATTCCCTCTTATTTGGAGAGGACGATGACGATTTAGATGAGTAGTCCTTATCCTAGATTGAGAAGGTTGGTCTTCTCCAAATTGTAGGAAAACATGGGCAGAAAGCTGATTTCTCAAGGTTTGTGGAAACTGGGATCCCAAACTTTAGAGAGTCAGCTTTTTGTTTTTCCATTAAAAATAATGTAAACTAATGGTAGCAATATTGAACTAAATTTAAGGAGGTAAGGGATGGAGACAGTAAAAGCGTTAGTAGTTGAAGCTCCAGGTGAGGTTACAATCAACCAGCTTACTTTGGATAAACTTGGATCTGGAAATGTTCTAATCAAGATTGCCTACTCTTCAATTAATTTTAAGGATATGCTCGCTTTAGAACCAGGGGGAGGGATTATTCGTGATTATCCGATGATTCCTGGAATTGATCTCAGTGGGTGGGTTGTAGCCAGCGATGATTCTAAGATTTCGGTTGGGCAGGAAGTTCTAGTGACGGGATATGGTCTTGGTGTGAATCATCCAGGAGGTTTTGCAGAATATGCTAGAGTACCTGCTGATTGGCTAACCCCCTTACCATCAGGGCTCAGCCTGAAAGAGGCTATGGTTTATGGAACGGCTGGAGTAACGGCCGCTATGTCTGTTATCGAACTAGAACAGGCGGGTATGTCTCCGCAGCAGGAGCCTCGAATTCTGCTAACTGGAGCTAGTGGAGGTGTTGGAAGCCTTGCCCTCCAATTCTTGGTCAAGGCTGGCTATCAGAATGTCCAGGCCTTGATTCGCAAAGATTACCAGGCATTGCTTGTAGAAAACTTGGGAGCCAGTAAAATTTTATTTGCTTCAGATTTAGTATCCTCTGGAAAACCGTTGGAAAAGCAGGAATTTGACTATGTTCTAGATACAGTAGGTGGAGAAGTACTTTCACGGTTGCTTCCTAAAATTGCCTATGGAGGTGCAGTAACGACCTGTGGAAATGTGGGTGGTTTAAACTTGGAGACAACAGTGTTCCCTTTTATTCTTCGGGGAATTCGTCTCATTGGTATTGATTCTGTTGCACTTGACCAAAAGAAACGCCAAAAAATCTGGTCCCTTCTAGCTAAGGAATGGAAACTTTCTAGAAATGAAGCTGTTAGAGTGGTCAGATTGGAGGATGTTGTGCAGGTTGCTCAGGAACTCAAGGAGGGTCAGCATTTGGGGCGGACAATTGTAGAGATTTCTTGACAAGAATATAGGAAATCTATATAGTAGAAACAGCTAGAAGGAAAGGAGCCTGATTGATGAAGCAGGGTAGTAAATGGGGAGTAATGGGTTCGGCTTTTATCTCAATTATATTAGGGATTTTTTTATTTTTGAACCCAAGTACTGACCTTAAGAATATCTTCTGGCTCTTATCAATTTCGATACTCTTTGACGGTATAACAGGCTTTTATTTTTATAGGGAACTACCAAGTAGGGCAAAATCAATTTGGTTGTTATTGGTCGTCGGAGCAGAAATTCTGGTGGGAAGTTATCTTTTAGCTGGTGGAGTTTTAGGTTTGTCCTTAGTTATTCCGACTCTTTTAGGAATTTGGATTCTAGCACTCTCGCTTATTCGCTTGGGCCAGGCAATCAGTTTGTGCAAGGATGTTCCGATTCTAACCAATTACCTATTTTGGTCTAGTATCCTTGGATTGGTTTTGGGCTTCTTTCTTATCAATCATTCAATGGTTGGAAGTGGCGTTGCAGCCCTTTTAGTTGCAGCTTCCTTTATCTATGTAGGTTTGGTGCAATTGATGAAGGTTTTGAATAATTGAAGTAGCTGGGCTTACCCAGCTTTTTTAGAGGAAAATGATGAAACTTCAAGAATTAACTAGACACATCATGTCAGATACTATGAATTAAGAGACAAGTTCAAGGGAAATTTAACAGAAACGGTTCAACAATACTCGGGTTACCTACCACAGTATTTTCCACTTCCCCATCCATCTCCTCGGAATAATATCTGGCTTAAAAAGAACCTCTGGTTTGAAGCAGAGGTTATTGTTGATTTGCAAAAAAAGATTCGTGAGATTAGCTCTAACCATTCATAAAGCAAGCGTTTGCCTCTTTTCAGGAAGGGGGATTTTTGATATACTAAAACCGATATAAAAATCGAAGGAGTTCGAAAATGGAGAAGAAAATCATCGGTATTGATCTTGGGGGAACATCCGTAAAATTTGCAATTTTGACACAGGCGGGTGAAATTCAAGAAAAATGGTCTATCAAAACCAATATTCTAGATGAGGGAAGCCATATTGTTCCAGAAATGATTGCTTCGATCAAACATCACTTGGAGCTATTGAATTTAACAGCTGAAAATTTCCTTGGAATCGGTATGGGTTCTCCGGGTGTTGTTGACCGTAAAGCTGGTACAGTTGTTGGAGCCTATAATCTTAACTGGAAAACTCTTCAGCCAGTAAAAAAACAGATGGAAGAAGGACTTGGTATTCCATTCTTTATTGACAACGATGCCAACGTTGCAGCACTTGGTGAACAATGGGTAGGTGCTGGTAGTAATGATCCAGATGTAGTTTTCATGACTCTTGGAACCGGTGTTGGTGGTGGTGTCATTGCTGATGGCAATCTGATTCACGGTGTTGCAGGTGCCGGTGGCGAATTGGGGCATATTGTCGTAGACTTTGATCAACCAATTATGTGTACCTGTGGGAAACCAGGTTGCTTGGAAACCGTTGCTTCAGCGACTGGTATTGTTAACCTGACTCGTCGTTATGCAGATGAGTATGCAGGAGATGCTCGTTTGAAACAATTAATCGATGATGGTGACGATGTAACGGCTAAAGTTGTCTTTGATCTCGCTAAAGAAGGGGATGAGTTGGCTTTGATTGTGTACCGTAATTTTTCTCGATATCTTGGAATAGCATGTGCGAATATTGCTAGCATTCTAAATCCATCAACCATTGTTATTGGTGGCGGTGTTTCTGCGGCTGGAGAGTTCCTCTTGAAAGGTGTAGAAGAAGTCTTTAAAGCAAATGCTTTTCCACAAGTAGCCAGCTCTACCAAGTTATCTTTGGCCCAATTGGGGAATGACGCCGGTGTCATTGGAGCAGCTTCCTTGGTTCGCCAATAATGAACGAAGAGGAATAGGAAAGAACTCTTTGGTTGCCCCAATCAACCACTGCGTTAAAGAATGTTCATGAACTAAAAATTAGAGGCTGGTATCTTGCCCAGCCTCTTCTAACGTGAGAAGGAAATAGGCAATGACATACGCAGATGAAATATTTAAGACCAATATACGAAAAATCCTTGATGAAGGTGTTATGAGTGAGCAGGCTAGACCTCTGTATAAAGACGGTCGGCCTGCCCATTCGAAATACATTACGGGTTCTTTTGCTGAATACGATTTATCTAAAGGTGAATTTCCTATCACCAGCCTACGACCAATTCCTATCAAATCGGCGATTAAAGAGATCTTGTGGATTTACCAAGATCAGTCCAACAGCCTAGACCTGTTAACTGAAAAATATGGAGTTCACTATTGGAATGACTGGGAAGTGGGCAATACTAGAACCATTGGACAACGATATGGAGCTGTTGTAAAAGAACATAGGATTATGGATCGTATCTTGGAACAACTCGCAGAAAATCCTTGGAACCGGCGGAATGTCATTTCTCTATGGGACTACCAAGCCTTTGATCAGACTGAGGGACTGTTACCGTGTGCTTTTCAAACGATGTTTGATGTTCGTCGGGTAGATGGAGATATCTATTTAGATGCTACTTTGACGCAACGTTCTAACGATATGCTAGTGGCTCATCACATTAATGCAATGCAATATGTTGCTCTGCAAATGATGGTTGCCAAACATTTTGGGTGGAAAGTCGGAAAATTCTTTTACTTTGTCAATAATCTTCATATTTATGACAATCAGTTTCCACAAGCTGAGGAATTATTGAGTCGTATACCCACTAACCAATCCCCGCGGTTGATGTTACATGTTCCAGATGGGACTAATTTTTATGATATAAGAATTGAGGATTTTGAATTGGTTGATTATGATCCAGTTCATCCACAATTGAAATTTGATTTAGCAATATGATTGATTTGAAAAAATATGGTATCGAAATGTGGCCTGAAGAGAAGATTCAGGCTTTTCGGTTGGCCTTGCTTCGTTGGTATGATCAAGAAAAAAGAGATTTGCCTTGGAGGGAAAATACAGATCCTTATCGTATATGGGTTTCGGAAATTATGCTTCAGCAGACTCGTGTTGATACAGTGATTCCTTATTTTCATCGTTTTCTGAAAACATTTCCGACAATCCAAGACTTGGCAGCTGCTGAAGAAGAAATTCTGCTAAAAACCTGGGAAGGACTAGGTTATTATTCGCGAGTTCGGAATATGCAGACGGCAGCTCAGACGATGGTCGAGGAGTATCAGGGACGTTTCCCAGAAACCATGGAAGAGATTCGAAAACTGAAAGGAATTGGTCCTTATACCGCAGGAGCTATCGCAAGTATCGCTTTTAATTTACCGGAACCAGCTGTTGACGGTAATGTGATGCGGGTATTAGCGAGGCTTTTTGAAGTCAATCTGGATATTGGAAATCCAACGAATCGGAAGATTTTTCAAGCTATGATGGAAGTGTTGATTGATCCTCAACGACCAGGAGACTTTAATCAAGCCTTGATGGATCTTGGATCTGACATTGAAGCTCCAGTTAATCCAAGACCAGAAGAAAGTCCCGTTAAAGAATTTTCAGCAGCCTATTTACATGGAACGATGGACAAATATCCCATTAAGGCTCCTAAGAAAAAGCCAGTACCGATTTATTTGAAGGCTTTTATTCTGCAAAATCAAGAGGGGAAATTCCTTCTGGAAAAAAATGATCACAGTAAACTCCTAGCAGGTTTTTGGCATTTTCCCTTAATAGAAGTAGAGGAGGAACCAGAAGTGGATCTGTTTCATCCAATACTTGAGGTTAGTGAGGTTGTAGATGCACGCACGCGCCTTGAAGCGGACTATCCTTTCGAGATTGAGTGGGAGGAATACCAATTCCCACAAGTAAAACATGTCTTTAGTCATCGTAAATGGCATATTGACATCCAGCTAGGGCAAGTGAAGGGGACTCCAGAGTTACCAGATGGTAGCCTTTGGTTATCCGCAGAGGAATTCAGTTCTTACCCTTTGGCTAGACCTCAACAAAAAATTTGGGAAGTGTTTCTAAGCCAGAAAATTGATGGTTTTTGATAAAACTACCTGGAAAGAAATAAGATCATAGGAATTGTATTATAGTTTTAAGTTTAGTGAGGGTATTTCAGCCCTAATGTATAGGAGTGCTCCTTTACTTTATATGAAATTTACGATAGCAGTATAGAATAGGCTCATTTCTTTATCGCCTATCACCCAAAAAGAGTTACAAACTGAGGTAACTCTTTTTCCTTTTTTCTGTGGGTATATTCGATTGTTTCTTTAAATAGTTTCAGATTTTCCGCAATCATTCGATATCTTTAGCCTTGAATGACAGGCTTAAATAATCTTTGTATTTTATGAAAATTATTATGTTTTTAAAAACTATTGACAAGACCGTTCATAAGTGTATAATTAGAACAGTTCTAAATAAAAAGAATAGGGTGCGACATAGACAGACTTTGGGAAAAATCTGTTAGGAATTACTAGTGACAAAAGAAGGTTAGGAAATCGTCTCACAATGTCATCAATCGCGGAGAAGAGGAGTGGCAACTCGACGTTATCTATAGCCCTGTTCATAAAAGTCAAGTTCTTGTAATTGTAGAGGAGGAAGTAGGAGAGTATGGATATGCATTCATCTAAGTTGATTCAATTAGAGACGATTGGCTTTTCCCATGAAGGAAAGTCGATTTTAGAAGACATCACTTTTTCCATTAGTGAAGGGGAGCGTGTCCAATTAGTGGGACCATCAGGTAGTGGAAAAAGTACGATTTTGAAATTAATTGCAGGAATTCAATCTCCTACACAAGGGCAAATTTTCTACCAAGGACGGAATCTGGATGATTTGGATATGCCAGTTTACCGACGCAGTGTATCCTATTGTTACCAGCAACCGGTTCTTTTTGGAACAACAGTCGAGGATAATTTGGCTTTCCCTTACCAAATTCGGCAACAAGATTTTGATTCAGAGCAGGCTCTTCTTGCACTTTCTTCCGTTGATTTATCAGCAGATTTTTTACAGAAAAAAATCATTGAATTATCTGGTGGAGAGAAACAACGGGTTGCTCTTATCCGGAATCTGTTATTTGAACCAGATGTCTTGTTGTTGGATGAAATTACAGCAGGGCTTGATCCACGAACTAAGGACATTGTTCGCGAGCTTCTGGAAAATTACCATGCTAAAGGAAAAACATTAATAGAAGTTAGTCATGATCAAGATGAGATCATGCAGGCGAAACGTATTATTTCCATTCAAGGAGGGAGAATGCAATCATGACATCTGTATCCGTTGATAATCTATCACTGGCTTTGGTTTTTGGATTGGTATTAGTGGCGCTTGCAATTAGCCAAAAGGAAAAACTAGACTTAACCAAGGATATTCTGTGGGCAGTTGGTCGCACAGTTGTCCAACTTTTTTTGGTGGGTTATGTTTTGCATTTTATCTTTGCAGCATCTAATGCGGTACTTAGTCTCGCTATGGTTTTGGTTATTCTTTTCAATGCAAGTTTACAGGCTAATAAGCGAAATCCTAATCCCAATAAGAAACAAATATATCCATTCATAGCCCTCCTAGTATCAACTGGACTGACTCTTTCTATTCTGATTTTATCAGGAGCTATTCAATTTATTCCGTCTCAGGTGATTCCAATAACAGGGATGTTGGCTAGTAATGCCATGACAGCTATCGGCTTGTCTTATCGAGCTATGTATCGATCTTTTACAGATAATCGTCAAGCGGTCTTGGAAAAATTGAGTTTAGGCGCTCCCATTAAATTGGTGTCTCAAGATATATTACGAGAATCCATTCGTACGGGGATGCAGCCTACGATTGATTCTGCCAAAACAGTTGGGCTAGTGAGTTTACCTGGAATGATGTCAGGGTTAATTTTCGCTGGAGTAGATCCAGTCGAAGCGATTCGCTATCAAATCATGGTCATGTTTATGCTCTTGTCTGCGACTAGTATAGCCTCTATGTTGGCTTCTTATGCAGCCTATAAAACGTATTTTAATGATAAGGCTCAATTAATTTTAGAGTAAGACCATTTCATTTCAAGACTTGAATGTGCCATTCTCTTGGTTGACTTGTTGTTCAGTCTTCATCTGAGAAGTTCCAGAGACACCAGCCTCATTGGTCTATAAAGTGCAGCCCAATTTGTTAGCTGAGACCTTACTTCAGATTTCGAATAGTTTTAGATATAAGAAAAAGCCCATGGAGTTTATTTCTCCAGGGCTTTTAAGGTTATTCAATAAAGGCATTAATTTCAGCTTCAATAGCTGCGATTTTTGCTTCAGCATCTTCATTGGATTCTCCAACGACTGCCAAGTAGAATTTAATTTTTGGTTCTGTACCTGAAGGACGGACAGCGATCCAGGAGCCGTCTTCCAAGGTGTATTTGAGCACGTCACTTGGTGGAGTTGTAAGAGTAGTGACTTGACCTTGAGCATCTGTTGCGGTTAATTCTTTGAAGTCTTCGGTTAGAACTACTGGACTTTGGTTGAAGTTCGCTGGAGCATGCTCACGGAATTTACTCATAATAGCTTTGATTTGAGCAGCACCATCTACACCAGAAAGAGTAACAGAGAGAGTTTTTTCAGAATAGTAGCCATATTCTTTGTAGATTTCTTCAATTCCATCAGCCAAAGTTAGTCCACGAGAACGGAAATAGGCTGCAATTTCAGCTACGATTAGAACAGCTTGAATAGCGTCTTTATCACGAACAAATGGTTTAATGAGGTAACCGAAGCTTTCTTCAAAGCCGAAGAGGTAAGTGTGGCTACCAGTGTCTTCAAATTCTTGAATCTTTTCAGCAATAAATTTGAAACCAGTCAAGACATTGAACATGGTTGCTCCATAGCTCTCAGCAATCTTAGTGACAAGATCTGTTGATACGATAGATTTAGCCAATGCTGCATTGCTTGGAAGGGTACCAGCTGATTTATGAGCTTCCAAGATGTATTTGGCGATGATAGCACCAATTTGGTTACCAGAAAGATTTTTATAGGAGCCATCGGCTTGCAAGACTTCAACACCAAGCCGGTCTGCATCTGGGTCTGTTGCAATCAGAACATCGGCACCAACTTCACGGCCTAATTCTTCTGCAAGAGCAAAGGCAGCTTGACTTTCCGGATTTGGTGATTTGACAGTAGAGAAGTTAGGGTCAGCTGTTAATTGGCTTTCAACTAATTGTACAGAATCAAATCCTGCTTGAGCTAGAGCACGACGAGCTAACATTTCACCGGTTCCATGCAGTGGTGTGTAGACAATCTTCATATCCTTACCATACTCTTCAATCAATTTAGGATTGATAGTAACGGTTTGAACTTCCTTGAGGTACTCCACATCGACTGCTTCACCAATGATTTCAATGAGGTTACTTGCTTGGGCAGCTTCTGCATCAGCAACTTCAATGCTAAATGGATCTGAGATTTCACGAATGAAATCTGTCAAGGCATCTGCATCTGCTGGTGGCATTTGGCCGCCATCTTCGCCATAAACCTTGTAGCCATTGAATGGTGCAGGGTTGTGTGAAGCTGTAATCATAATTCCAGCGAAAGCATTGAGGTGGCGAACAGCAAAGGACAATTCCGGAGTTGGGCGAAGGCTTTCAAACACATAAGATTTGATGCCATGTTGGGCCAAAACAGCTGCAGCTTCCATTGCAAACTCAGGAGAGAAGTGACGGCTATCATAAGCAATAGCTACACCACGCGCTCTGAATTCATCTCCTTTATGTTCAATTAGCCGCGCTAAACCTTCAGTTGCTTGGCGGACCACAAAGATATTAATGCGATTCGTACCAGCACCGATAATCCCACGCATACCTGCGGTTCCGAATTCTAGGTTGGTATAAAAGGCATCTTCTTTTTGCTTGTCATCCATAGCTTCCAATTCTTCGCGTAAGTAAGCTGGAAGATTTTCTTGCTCAAGCCAGTTTTGATAAGATTCTAAATAGGTCATACTCTAATCTCCTTTTATTATAATCGCAATCGCTTACATTATATCACTTTTCTTTTATTTTTAAAATAGGAAAAGCAGCAGCTGTAATAAATCCAGCTAGAAGCATTTCGGCAAAAGAGTTAGTTGTGAGAATGGCAGCTAAGAAAGTTTGCAAGTTCCCTTGGTAAATTGCAGGGAATAATAAGAAAATTCCTGAAAGAACAAAGAAGGTATTGGTTAAGGAACCTAGAATACCAGCTAGACCTAATCCAAAGCGGTTGGGAAGCCATCGATAAATGAAGTAAGGAAAGAGGCCGATTAGAATTCGAGGAATAAAGGCAATTACAAGCGAGGCCCAATTACCATTCTCCACAAAGGGGGTAAAGAGATAGCTAGTAGGCTGAATAAAAATAGTATTGGTTACCATGGAGATTAGTCCCATAAAAAAACCAAGTATCATTCCAGTTTTAGGTCCATAGCGAATGGAAGCGATAATGACAGGAATATGAATTAAGGTTGGACGAATGACAAAGGGGAAGATGTTGAATACGAATCCACTTAGCCAGTGAATGACAAGCATAGCGGCTAGGAAAATAGCTAGGGCTGCAGTTGAATTGGATTTACGCAAGATCGAGAACCTCCTTCACACGTTTTAAAATAGTTGGAATCTCTGCTAGGGCACCAACGCCTTGATCACCACAGGCTAAAAGGGATTCCCGAGGTGAGACCATCTGATAGCCGTAATCATGCAATCTAGCAAGATTCTTCTGGGTTGCTGGGTGTAGATACATATTGGTATTCATGGCCGGAGCCAGTAATTTTGGAGTAGCGGTTGGTAAAGCCAAGGCTGTAGTAGTTACGATGTTATCTGCCAAGCCATGGGCTAATTTGGCTAAAGTATTGGCAGAAGCAGGGGCTACTAGGAATAGATCCGTCTCTTTAGCCAATTGGATATGATTAACCTTAGCGGGATCTGGTTCATCCATGGTATCCAGATGGACACGATTCTTGGAGAGAACCTGTAAGGTTAAGGGAGTTATGAATGCCTGTGCTGATTCAGTCATCAAAACGTGGACCTGGTGACCATTTTTGCCGAATTGACTGACCAGATCAGCGGCTTTATAGGCCGAGATACTTCCAGTTACTGCTAATGTAATGGTAGCCATGCTAGGATTCCTTTCTAACAAAATCAAGAAGTTTATAGGCGATTTCTTGTTTTGTATGGGCTTGATCAATTTGTTCGGGACCAACTAAGAAAGCTGGATGTTGGTCTTGGTCAATTTGTGATAAATCATTGGCGACAATTAAATCAGCACGGTTTTTTTTCAAGGAAGCCTGTGCTATAGAGATGAGTTCTTCCGAGCTGACAGAAACCAGTAGTTTGAAGCCAATCAGGCGAATAGCAGGATTCCAATCTTTGATTTTTTGGATCAGCTTAGGCGTTTTCTCTAAGAAAATTACTTGGTGCTTGGCTGTAGAGGAATGTTTCCCTCCTTTTTGTTCTGGTTCTAAAAAGACCTGATAAGTGGATACTTCTTGAAGTTTTTCTAGAGGTACCATTTGCAAAGGACGGTAGTCTGAAACTGCCATACTGTGAATGAGGACATGATGGTTGGGGACTTGCTCTTGAAGGGCCGATTCTAAGTCACTGGTAGTTTTGATGAGAATTTGTTGGAGCTTTGGATGAGCTTGAGGCTTCACCGCATTGGGGGTTGTAATCAAAGTGACTGCAAATCCAGCTTCCAAAAAAGTTTGGGCAATTTGACTACCCAATCGACCAGTGGATTGATTGGTAATGGCCCGGACCTGATCAATAGGTTCGCTAGTCCCGCCGGATGTTATTAAAATTTTCATATGCTCATTATACACCTTTTACTGTATAAAAGTGTATCTATTGAGATAAATCCTATAGATACTGTATTTTCAGGCTTTTTAAGAGGATAGTTAATCCAAAGGGGACATAGAAGGGGCAAAAGATTATTTAGTTTACCGATTAAATCGTCACTCATTCGCTTTGTTACATGACTATAGATTTCCATAGTCACTTTTGAATCGCTATGTCCGACTCTTTCCATAATCAAAGGGATTGGTGTCCCAAGTTCGACCAAAAGCGAGATGTGAGAATGTCTGAAAAAGTGACTTGTAATTTGTTTATCCAAGCCTGCGCTCTTTCTACTTCTTTCCAAGAATCCGTTAAAAGATCTCAAATTCATTGGTTCAGGATTTCCGAAAATGAATCGTCCGTTGATACCTCGAATTATATTTTCCTCAATCTGTTCTTTGATTGCATGAAGCGTAGAGTCGCTAACTGAAATTATACGTTTTGATTTTTTTGTTTTGGGTGTAGTTATTTTTTTACTAGTATTACTAAAACTTTGTTTTATCGATATTGTCTTTTTATCAAAGTCCACTGACTCTAGCTCAAGAGCAGCTAACTCTCCGAATCGCATACCTGTCAAATACAATACTTTTATAGCTCGCAGGTATCTAGGTCTGTATTTGTTTTTGTCTGCTTCTTGTTCCAGATAAGAGATGAACTGTAAATACTCTTCACGATCTAAATATTTAGAATTTGTTTTCTCTATCTCAGTATCCGTCTTAATTTGTTTTGGCAGTTCCACATACTGAAGTTCATTGTTTTCAATATACCCCATTCGGATAGCATACTTTAAAGATTGATTCACACAGCTTTTTATCTGACGGATCGTACCAAGGCTATATCCTTTATCTATTAGTTGATCAAAAAGTTTTTGAAGAAATCGTCTATCTATGTTTTGAATCAAGTAGTCTGTAGGAATCATCGATAGGATAATGTTGATATTTAATTGACGATTTATTCTAGTCGATTCTTTAATACTACGAGCGTGAATTTTTTCGAAGTCTTTGGCCAATTCGTGGAAAGTTATCTGTTCAGTGATCTTTGAGCTTGTCTTCTCATCTATTTTTCCTTGGAGCAAGACAAGAGCCTGCCTCTTTGCCTGCGGTGATTTCTTGTCCAGTGTGACAGATACCTTTTTCCACTTCTCACTATATGGGTCTTTGTATCGCTCAAAGTATTTGTATTTTCCTGTCTTGGTCTCTTCGATCCACATTGTTTTTTACCTCATTTCTTGATAAAATGGGTATAAGAAAAAGAGCTTTTGAATGCTTGTTTTCTTATACGATCTGATTCTCTACACTTCGGCTTTGGTCGGTTGGAAGTGTAGGGGATTTTTTGTTTTTATAAATAGTAATCGTATGTATATTTACTATATTTCGAGAGATATTTTTCGATTACACGTAAGTCTTTAACTAGAATATTATCACGGATAAATTCAATATCTTTATTAGTTAAAAATGTCTTTTCATTAAAAGATCTAAAAAGTCTCTCTGCTCTTTTGAAGCAATCGAGGTATTCATCGTGATCACGTTCCTCAGCTATGTTTCTCAAATCATTCACGACATAGCTATTAAGCATACCATCTTCGTCATATATTGGCATTGTTGAGTCATTCTCAGGAAATTTTAGGTTATGAGAAATACCAGAAGCGTCTAATAAAGTGACTAATATATAATACATCATATAGTCAAGTTTATTCTGTTTTTGATAAGTTTCCGCTAGTGCTAGGTAATCACTTCTTACAGAACCATAGAAACCTCGTTCTTTGTTTTTATTGATTCTATCAATAAGAATTGCTTGTTTGATTGCGTCAAAAGACATGCCGTGTGGGAGTTTATCCCGATAGGATTGAAATTCATAGGGGGTAATATCTACATCACGATGAGCGTCAACTATCCATTGGTTTTCTTTGATTATCTCTTCCCCATCTTCTGTTAAACAAAGTCCAATAGGTATATCTGCTTCAGTAATGGAGTAATTGTCCATTATTCGCTGTATGAGAATATCTTTTTTTCCACTAACAGGTAGATTATATTTTTTTAAAATTGCCTTCAGGTTAACAACTTTTAGTCTTGCTAAACTTCTGTGGGATTTTTGACTTTTTAGAAATCCCATATTTACTAATTTATTCCTATGCCTTTGGGGGTTAATTTTGTAGTCGTATTCGAAGTATCCAGGCAACCTATCAGATGTTGATGTACTAATCCAGTATAAGAGGACAATGTCTCCTAGTTCAAGTGAATCATCCTCATCTATTTCCTGGTGATCTGCATGAGGGTAGAGGGGTATAGCTGGCTCGTCGAATGTATTTGTAGACTCTGAGTTATAAAATAGCTTTTCTATCAATTTTGAAAAGAAGTTCATATATTCCTCCTATAGATTTTCTAAAAGCTCAATAATCATATCTAGTTTATTGTTTGTTTCTCTTTGAATTGCTATCAATTCGTCTATTTTGTTTATAAGGGATCGCTGGAGTTTTAAATCAGCGACATTAAGGCGCTTCATGCTCTCTTGATGTTTTTCAGAGTTACCAAAATTATAGGTGCTGTTGTCTCCATCGTAATTCGAGACACTATTTTCTCCACCTTTAGGTTGGTTGATGCTGCGGTTTCCTTCTAGAATCGAAGTGGACTCATCTGTCCAACCCATGAAATAAGCTGGACTGGTGTTTAACGCTGCAGCAATCCTTGCTAAAGTTTCAGTAGGCATTTTTTCGATGTCCCCTTTTTCATATCTAAAAATTGTTGAGCGTGACACGCCAATTTTTTCAGCTAGCCAATCGGCGTTGAGACCGAGTTCAGTTCTACGTTTCTTGATTCTTTCACCTACATTCATCATTCACCTCTATAGCTTTCTAAATAAATTATACACCTTATGTAGCATTATTGCAACAAAAAATAATCGCAATAATGGGATTTTATTGTTGACATTTAATTTTTGGTAGTTTATAATTTAGTCACAAAGTCGCACTAATGCGATTGAGAAAGGAGGTTTCTTATGGTCGACGTTTTAAAGTTAAAAGGTAAGATTGTTGAAAAAAATACAACTCAAGAAGCTTTAGCAGATAAAATGGGCATTGATAGAAGTACCTTTTATCGAAAAATGAAGCAAGGTGGGAATTTTTCAATTAAAGAAGCTAATGCTATAGTCCAGTATTTAAGTCTATCTAGAGACGAAGCGCTGAGAATTTTTTTTGCAGAAACTGTAGCGTAAATGCGACAAAGTTACTACTTTTCTCAAATAAGGAGGAAGAAAGTATGATTATTTTGAAATTAATAGCGTTGGCTTTTCAGTTAATTGCTCTAGTTTTCTTGATTCTTACTGTTTTAGAAAGGAGAAAATAATGAATGAAATCTTTGATTTTCGTGGACAGCAAGTCCGCACAGTAACTATTGACAATGAGCCTTACTTTGTCGGTAAAGATGTGGCAACTATTTTAGGATATACAAATTCCAGAAAAGCATTACTAGATCATGTTGATGAAGATGACAAAACAGATGGGGTAACGATTCGTGACTCCATGGGAAGAAGTCAAAATCCTATAGTCATCAACGAGTCGGGTCTATATTCGCTAATTTTATCTAGTAGATTACCTCAAGCCAAAGAGTTCAAGCGTTGGGTCACATCGGAGGTGTTGCCAGCTATCCGTAAACATGGAATGTTTGCAACTGATGAGCTACTTGATAACCCCGACTTTGCAATTGCGACATTACAGAAGCTAAAAGAAGAGCGTGAGGCTAAAAAGTTGCTAGAAGCTCAAATCGAGGCGGACAAACCCAAGGTTTTATTCGCTGATGCAGTTAGTGCGAGTCAGTCGTCTATTTTGGTTGGTGAGCTGGCAAAGCTAATTAAGCAGAATGGAGTAGACATTGGAGCGACTCGTCTATTCGAGTGGCTGCGAAACCAAGGTTATTTAATCAAGCGCAAGGGTCGTGATTGGAATATGCCGACTCAGAAAAGTGCAGAACTTGGATTGATCCGCATCAAAGAAACGAGTATTACTCATTCTGATGGACATATTACCGTAAACAAGACACCGCTCGTGACGGGTAAAGGTCAACAGTACTTTATCAATAAATTTTTAGACCAGGTGTCTTAAGGAGTGCAGTTATGAATCTTGAACATAAATACCTTGAAATTTCAGGTGAAATTGCAGGCCGTATTGAAGCGGAAACAGAAAAAGACCTACTTGTTCGGAGAGCGATAGTTCTTGGTGAAGCTATCGGGCTATGCGAGCAAGCGGTCTATGTGAATAAGGGAATTCTAGATAGTTATTGGGTTAGAATCGTTGAACTATCCACTGTTTCTGAAACCGTCAATAGCGTTAACAGCGCTAATCTGGTTAGGAAATACTTGAACATGTAGAAAGGAGAACAAATATGGGGCCATTAGATAAATTAAAAGTAACAATTGGAATTAAACCGCATCGTGAACATGAACACGGTAATCGACTTAATTCGTCAGCGTATTCTGTAAAAATCAATGATTGGGAATTAGGACGTGGAGTGACGCATTTTAGCTTGGATATGAAAGCTAACGAAAAACCAACAGCCACTATCACCTTCCGCCCAGATGTTATTGAGGTAGATGGAGTAGTGGCTGACCTGGAGACCTTATTGTCTGAAATTGAAGGAGAAGAAAATGCGTGAAGAAATTTTTAATTTACAAAAAGAGTTAATTTCATACACGGAAGAAGTTCTAAAGGAATCAGATAAAAAAGACCCTGCGGCCATTATCGCAGTCGCAGAGCTTTTGAAAGTAATAGACAACTCAATCTTCCATTTTTAGAGCATTCAGGATATGTTGAAATTGTTCACCAACATATTCACCGAGTTCCTTATGGAAAGTTGGATCTTTATGTAGTCTATTGTTGTAGCTTTTGTAGAGTTCTTCATGAAGAGAAACTACAATTTCTACAGCTGCTTCAGCACGAGTTTTACTCATCGCCATTCCACCTTTCTATTAGATTTGAGTAGATATTGAAAGGGTTTTCTACTCAAATTCACATTACTAAAATATTTTTATTTTGTAATCGGTCTCAAGACTGATATTTGGAGGTTATCATGGAAGACAAAATGGTTGAAATAACAGACTACTTGCTTGGTAAAAGTAAGACCTATAGCGAAGCACAAATGCTTGGTAAAGAACTTTTTAAAAGAGTAGCTCATGAAATCGAGTTAAGGGCTTTGGAAGAGAGGATCACACATGAGACCTAAAAAATACCCCTATTCAAAACAGAGGTACCAAGATGGTGCCGTTACAGAAACTTGGTATACAGATGGAACTTCTAAAACTTATCTGGAAATTGCCATTGTAGATACATGGACTGGGAAGACAGTAGGTTATCGTCATGAAGTTAGGGAAGAATAGGGAATAGAAAAAAGCCCCAGCGACGGCAATCGCTAAGGGGCTCAAGAATAAATATTCACGTTAATTATATCACAGGAAGGAGTTCGTATGGACACAATTATCAGAATTGAAGATGTCATAATCGAAAAAATTTCAGCAAACGACGCCGAGTTAAGTCATATCTTTGGCCTATCAAAAAAGGTTTGTGGTAGGCGACGCAGAGAAATGAAGAAGATGCCGAGTCAGCAGAAACACCTGCTTGATTGTGGCAGTGTGGTGTTAGTCAAAGGTTTTCAACAGTATTTGGCTTACCGAGGTAGTCAAGCATGGAAAAAAGAAATGGCCAAAATTGAGAAAGCTGGATAGGGGAGCGCAATATGAAAAATAATATCCGTGTTCTCTTGGCCAAAAGACGGGAGAAGATTGCAGACTTAGCAGAAGGTACAGGAATTTCAAAGAGTACCCTGACCGCTATCTACTATGAGCGAACCAAGAACCCATCTTTTGAGACCATGAAGAAAGTTGCTGATTATTTCGGAGTAACGATTGATGAACTGATACAAGTTGATCATTAGAAGGAGGTTAGAGACGTGACGGAAAAAGTACCAAACATCTTTCAGAAACACAAATGAGAACTACACATCAGTAAATAACGCTTTCATCAGAGACAAGTCCTTAGAGCCTGCAACGATAGGTATTTTACTTGTCATTCTCTCAAATGATCCGCACTGGATAGTCTATCCAGAAGAAATTGCGAAAAGAATGGGAATCAGTAGGACAACCGTAGATAGACATTTCAAAATTTTAGAAAAATCCGGTTACATGAGGACTATTAGATTCAATCTTAAAAATAGGGGAGGATCAGTGGTTCGAAGATTATTTTCAGATGTACCGGTAACCGATGTATTTTTTGAATACTGGAAAGGTAAGGTTGAAAAAGAATTGTTCGATGATAGTAACCAAGAATCCAGTTCGTAGATTCTGTGATGTGGAAATCTGTGATGTGGAAATCTGTGATGTGGAAATCTGTGATGTGGAAATCTGTGATGTGGAAATCTGTGCACTAATAAATACTAAATAACAATAAGTATTAAATAACAATAATACAGGCTACGCCACAAACTGACAATAATACGGCGCTAAGGCGCACAAAATGGCAATAAACCTACCAGCACCTAATAAATAAATATATAAGGTGTTTCACACAAAATTGGGGGAGAAATGGAAAGTAAAAAAGCATTTATCATGAGGTTTACAGGAGTAATGTCGTTAGATGACAATGCTTCTACACCAAACGAATTAGTTTTAAACAGTAAAAATATATTTTATTTTTCAAAAGAATTTCACGAGACATTAAAAGAATTTCTTGGTGATGAAGAAGAACTTGAAATCAAAATTACATTAAATGCAGATGACTTTAAGAATGGGAAGGTTAGAAAATGCTAGACACACTTTTGAAACTAACTGAAATCTTGGCACTTGGAACAGCGTCTATATGTGCATTGGATCTAATGATTCGGAGAATTCGTTTAAAGCGTAGACGTAAACGTGAAGCAGAGATTGCAGTAATTGAAGCTAGAGCGTACAAGAAAGCAGAGCAGGATCTGGCAGAGAAACAACGCCTGAAAGTTGAACAGCTGGCAGAAAGTCGAAAGCGTTTGGATCCATGGTCTGCAATTCAAGAGGAGCGTGCTTATCGAAAGGCAGCAAATGGGAATGTTATCCAACTCCCATACCGACCATGAGTCTGAAATGTCAGTCCGCTACATAGATCTACTGGAGGACTACATCAGGGAAGTTGAGAGGAACGAAAAGCTAAGAAAAGAAATCAGGAGGTTAGAAAATGAGAACTGGGCGCTTAAGCGAAAGCGTAAGTTTCGAAATTAAAGAGAAAAAGGTCCGTGAGAGTTTGTCACCTAAACTTATTAAAAAATTGGATGACTTACAGAGCAAAAGTTATGAAGCCTATGTGGAATTTATCGAGGAAGATTACAAAAATCTTGATCCAATACCTTTTTGGGAAGAGTATGTTGATGCACATGGTACTCCAGAGCAGATTGAAAAACTTTTGAAGGAAAAAGGAACTGATAAATACTCGACTAAACTGCAGCACGTTTTCCACGGTTTGGTAAATCGAGTTGATTAAGAAGGAGATGGACGATGGCAGATTTAACATTTCCGGAATTACAGAAAAAAATGCAACTCGAAAAGGAGCAAAAGCAAGGTGTTAAATATCCTTTTCGTACTGCAGAAGATATCTACAACAAATTTAAAGCGCTAGATAGCGGGTGGAGTGTTCATTTTCCAGATGATGATATCCAAATCATCAAAGATAGAATTTATTATAAAGCGACAGCAGTCGTTAGGAATGATAGCGATGGTACTGAGGTGAGGGCCATTGGATGGGCTAACGAAGATGACGTACCTATTTTGAACACCCAAAAGGGTCCTGTTAAGCAGATGAATTCAGCTCAATGGACTGGGGCAGTGGCTTCTTATGCTAGGAAATATGCCTTGCAAGGATTGTTTGCAATTGGTGATAAGGATGTCGATGATATTGACAACGAGAATGGCATCGATAAAAGTTCTACGCAAAGTGGCCAGCAAGAACCGCAGATCAAGTACATTGATAATACTCAGTACAACCAGATTTTGAATGCTATTAGGCAGATGGCAGAAATCTTTGGAAGTGATTCTGACCAGCTCATCAATAGGGTGGCAGATAACTTTAGGATTGAAAATTTCCACCAAGTTCCCGCAGAACATTTTGGGACTGTGATGAATTGGATTCAGAGTCAAATTGCTAAACATCAAGGACAAGATAATTTCGACAGTTTATAGGAGTGACAAATGGTAAAAGACGTAACAAATTCAATGCTGACAAAAATTGATGTCGATTTTGTACCGGCTACAATTTCGGTTGATTATGAACTCGTTGAGAAACAACTTGCAGAGGTTGTTTCTCAGTACGAGAATTACGAAGTGACTGCAGCAACTTATAAAGTTGATTACGATGAGCGGACACGGCTGAATAAGCTAAAGGAAAGCTTGGAACAGCGGCGGAAAGAAATTAAAGACACCATTACTAATCCATACAAAGAATTTGAAAAACGCTATCGAAAGATGGTTGATCCACTAGACCAGGTTATCAATCAGATTTCAGAAGGTCTAAAAGCAATTGATGAACATGAAAAGATGATGCGCGTGGATCATGTTCGTTCAGTCTTTGAAGATAGAGCAATGGTCGCAGGTCTTGAAAAAGACACATTTGCTGATAAGTATGAAGGCTACAGCTTAAAGAAATATTTCAAAGCTGGAAAGATTGAGTTGAAAAAAACTACTCTCGCAGAAATTGATTCTTTGGTACTTGCAGAATTCGACGCACTGGAAGAATATAAAGCAAATAAACAGGCTATTGAAGACCAGGCACAAGAATACGAATTGCCAGCAGAAAGCTACTTGAGACATTTAGAAAACGGCCAATCCCTAGTAGATGTTCTTAGTATCATGAAGGCAGATCGAGACGCTGAGGTCTTGCGTAAAGAACAAAGGGCGGCGAAAGAGCAGGCAGAAGCTGAACGTAAAGCTGAGATTGAAAAGATGGCAAAGGAGCAGGCTCAAGAGTCAATTAAAGCCATTGATACAGATACAGGTGAAATCTTAGAAGAAGCGGTACAGGCTGTCCAAACTCCAAAACTAATCTTTGAACAGGGATCTCCAGTAAGCTATGATTTGAGACTGACATTTCCTCAAGGTAAAGTTCAAGCAAAAGAATTTAAAGATTGGCTAGAAGCCAACGGAGTCCAGTTTGAAGTGTTGTACCAAGGAAAAACTCAAACCGAGCTATCACTTGGATCAAATGGAATTTTCTAGGGGGGTAAAATGGATTTTATGAATTATTACGTTAGTGGTGAAATGGCCAGATTTGATACTACTGTCAGTTTTGGTTTAGAGGTTAAACAGTCAAACCAGTTTATGGCTGCTATCGAAGCTGCGTATAAAATAAAAGAGGACTTTTCTGCAACCAAAATTAAAGTTATAGATGTGTATGTTTTGGAGGAAGAAGATGATTAATAATGTTACTCTTGTTGGTCGCTTGGTCAGGAAGCCGGAATTAAGATACACGCCTTCAAATACTGCGGTAGCAACCTTCACTTTAGCAGTTAATCGTATGAGTAAGAATGAGGCTGGGGAGCGTGAAGCGGATTTTATTAATTGTGTGATTTGGAGACAGAACGCTGAAAATTTGGCCAACTGGACAGATAAAGGTCATCTGATTGGTGTTGTGGGTAGGATTCAAACTAGGAGCTATGAAAATGATCAAGGGCAACGTGTATTTGTAACCGAAGTCATCGCTAGTCAATTTCACATTTTAGAGAGTCGTAAAAATCAAGAAAATAATAATCAAGGTTATAACCAAGGACAACAGCAAAACCAAGGGCAATATCAGAATCAGGGCGGTTTCCAGGCTCCAGGCAACCAAAGCGGCTTCCAAACCCCTCAATCTCCTAACCAGCAAAGTTATGGTAATCAATCAGGTAACTTCCAGCAAGGTTCAAACCAAGGCTATAATCAACCTTTCGGGCCACAGCAAACAAATCCGATGGACATTTCAGATGATGATTTGCCGTTTTAAAGTTTACGAGGAGAATAAAAGTGAAATTAGTTTTAGAGCAAGACGATATAAAGTTACATTTGGAAAAAATTGGAGAGCTGGACTTTCCTACTCTTTTCAAAGCCTACCAACTTGTTACGGGATCTGACGAAGTGCTTGAGGATATGCGTAGCGCTGACGAAGAAGAGGTCGATGAAAAAGAGGGTGGCACAAACGAATCTAGCCGTGAGGTCCATCTAAATATACCCGATAATTTTACGGAAAGACTAGAACAGCGACGATTTGCTGACAGAGATTCAAAACCTCAAAAAGAACTCGTTGATGTTGATTTGCAATGTCCGTTTTGCGGGGAAGTTAAAAGACTGAAAGCGCCTGAACATTTTAACCGTATTTTTTGTCCGGAGTGTGGCGAATGCCTTTTCCTTTCTTGGGCCACTGGAATCAGAGGAGAAATCGATGAGGATGGTTATTACTACAGAGCTTGCTCTCCAATGGTAAAAAAAGGCGAGAGGGATGATTACGAGAAAATGTTTAATGTTCACGATTGATGAAATTTGAATTTATACTCTCAAACACTAAGAAACAAAAAGAGATGCTGAATGCCAACGACCGACCGCATTGGACGCAGAAGGCTAAAATCACCAAATTTCTACGCCATATTGGAGCGATAGAAGGCAGAAAGAGTAAAACTACCACCTTTGACAAAAAGCGCCCCTGTGGGTTAATTATCACGGTATTTTCACCAACGAAGAGACGGATGGATCCACCAAATTTTTATCCAACTATTAAAGCCTTGGTTGATGGACTGACCGATGCCAAGGTTTGGACGGACGACAATCATGAGGTGATTAAGTACATGACTTTTCAATACGGCGGTCTGAGTGGCATTTCAGGAAAATACAGATTAGAAATGGAGGTTGTAGACCTTGGAAAAACCTAAATTTGCGGTCCAGCTTTGGCTGAAAGGTGAATTACGAAATGTATACCGCTTTTCACGCAAAGAAGCAGCAAAGTTGTACATGAAGCAGAGACGGCACACGAATTATGATATGAGGTTGGTGGAGCTGGATGACGAATAGATTTAAGGAACTGAGAATCGAGGATAAGCGTTGCGACGCTAGACTTGGAATGTATCAGTTTTTGATTGATGGTGAATGGATTTTTGTAAGTCCTTATGAGTACCACTGTTTTGAAATTGGGGAGACGGTTCCGCAGTATGTGTTGAAAAGGGGAAGTGAATGAATCTATCTAATGTTATTGGTTTCATATATTTGTATCTTGCTACGATGACGAAGTTTGGTGCAGAGTTCGATTTTTGGGATAGTTTCTTTATAGGGATAGCTATTACCCTACTGTTTGCTAAAAATAATAAGGAGAAGTGAATGATTGGACTATGTCGATTTTGTAAACGAGAAAAAAGAAATTGTGGCTACTGGGATAATTTGCGGACCAGGAGGAGGGTTCGTAGGACTTTGTCACGAATGTTCTACAGTGATGTTTGAAGATGACGAGGAGGACGATTGAATGACTGAACGAGAAGAAACTATCAAAGAAACCGCTTTGTTCGGTGTGTGGATCATGACAATGTTCGTTTTCGTAATTGTGCTTCATTTTGGAATCCAGTTACACGAGCTGGAGCAGAAAGTAGAGCGGCTAGAGATGAGCCAAGTCCAACTTAGGCAGTCGTATACTGGGCTGACTGTCGGAAAAGTAGTCGACAAGCAGGATAAAGACGGTAAGTACACGCTGACTATCTCTGGCTACGGGACTTTCTTGGTGAAGAAAGAAACTTATGATAAAGCAGTTCTCGGAGCTGATATGCCAGAGGAAATCAAGGAGCGTGTGGAAGTGAAGAATGGAGTGGGAGGATAGAAGATGAATTGGTTAGTTTTTGCAGTAGTAGTTTTAAGTCTGATTTGTATATTGTTAAACATTTATTTATATCTAATGTTCTATGTCAATTTAAAGCGACTTGATAATCAAGTAGAATATTATAAAAAAAGTTTTATAAGAGCTTTTGGCTGGGATGAGTGGGATTGGTCTAATGGTTTTGAAAAATATCGGAAAGAGGCTAAGAAAAATTCTAGTAGATTAGATGATATTGAGTCCTTGCCAGTTATCCAGGCCGCTGTAAAAGCCCGAAGAATCGAAAACCTTAATCGTGAAAAAGAAAAAGTTGAAGCAGAGCTTGGTAAATTAGGAGGATAGTATGAAATTAGTAAATATTGATACAGGTTGGATAAATATTTCTGCGGTTAGTGCTATAACACCATCTAGCACAGGAGACTTTAAAACAAATATTTATCTAATAGGTGACAACACTCCTATGCGTTCATATCTACCACTTGACGAAGTAGTTGCAATTATCAATGGAGGGTTGAAATGACTAAAGAAGTGTTCGTAACTGAACGTCTGATTATAGATTTTCTGACGGGTATGTTCAAGACTCTGTGTAAGAAAATTGAGAACCCGAAAAATCCAAGACAAAAGATGTTTTCTGAAAGTTTTGATTTAGATATAGATAACGTAACTTATACTTGTCGATTAGAAGTCGAAAGAAAAGATAAGGAGGGAACAGAATGACAGCTAAACGAAGACATAGAGCGATTGAGAAAGCACGGAAAAGAGCTACAGTTTGGGAGTTGCGTTGGGAAGAGTATAGAAACTATAATTCTGATTCAACACCTTACAGAGCAAGATTTAAAAGTGAAAAGTTGGCTGTTGAGTGGGCTAAGGAAAATATTGGTTGCCCTAGTTCGACTAGTTTGAGGGAGATTACGCTATGACAGAAAAACTAAAATACAAAGTTGGGGACAAGGTGATGGTACAAATGGAAGTTCAAGGAATAAGTAAAGACAATGTGCCTTATTGTCTATCTGTTCCCGATTTAGGTGGAATTAGTTATTGGCTGTCTCGTAAAGAGTTAGAAAACAACGTCGTCAACCTCCCACCAAAACCAAAAGTACCGCAGGTGGTGATGGATTGGTGGGAGGAGCACGAAAATGAAAGAGCAGACTGGAAAATTTCAAATTGGTTAAGTGATATAGATACACTAGAGGGTATGTATGATTGGCTTTATGGAGAAAATCACCTAGAAAACCAACACGCTCTAGCAACCCTAATTGCTTACGGCCCAGAAGCTGTGGAGGTTGAGAAGGAGAAGAAGAAGAAGTATCGGGTTTTACTAAAAGAGACAAAGCAATACCTAAGCACATGGCTAGATGCCTTCCGATTTACGGTTGACCGTCACGAAGAAGAATTACAATATGAATTCACCAAACAAGAACTAATTGACGCAGGTTTTGAAGGTGTGTTTGATAACCCGATGTTTGAAGTTGAGGAGGTAGAGTGGTGAGATACAGACATTTAAAATCAGGAAAAATTTATAAAGTTTTATTCACAGCAATTATTGAAAAGGACATGATACCAGGAGTCGTATATCAATCAATTTCAACTGGGAATGTATTTGTAAGACCCGCTTCAGAGTTTTATGATGGTAGATTTGCACTGGAGGTGGAGTGATGAAAACTGAAGAAATTAAGAAAGTCTATAACAGAATAGATAAGATTGTTAATGCTTGTGAAGATGATTTTGAATACATGGTTGGAAATCCAGATGGTACATTTGATACTCTCTTGGATGCACATATGGTACTGAGAAATATCCTTCTTGAATGCGGAGAGGATCTCGAAGATGGTTAATATCAAAAAGAGCACCAAATTCCCTGGCGGAAAGAACAGGCTGATCCTGACATTGTGGGCAGACAAAGTTTATACGAATCACACTTATGTGACGGTTAGCTTATCGAGACCGAGTACGAAATATAGATTTATTTCAGTTTGGTTGAATGAATTGAAAGGTTATGAGTATACTGTCAAATTCTTCATAAAACTTTACGAGAAGTATAGCCTACTGAGTGAGAAGACGGCTGAACACTATGTCAGAGATATTGCCAGTAAGCTGTTAGAGTTAGGTTTGATTGGAAAATAAAAAAAGCCAGCCACTCCTAAAGTAGCTGGGAAACCTTTACACACTATAATTATACCAAAAGGAGTGGCTGATGGCTTTTTTTCCAGAAATTGATGTTAAGAAGACAGTCGGAAATGCGGACCGTAAACTGAATGAGTATCTGAAATGTCGTCGTATTGCAAGTGACGCTGGTGGCCAGAAAGTCACTCAAGAATACAAATTTATGCCAAGATCAAAACACAGCCAGCCAAATAAACCAGTAGAGAAATTGGCAATCAATCGAGTGGATGCGGAGGCGGAGTTGGACGCTATAGAAAGTGCAGTGAGCAGGATTTTAGATCCGTTGCACCGAAGATTGCTATTTGAAAGGTACATGGTAAATCCAAGAGAACGGCTCAAAGTCGTTGCGTTTTGTGACTTGACTAATATTTCAGAGACGCAATATCGAAGAGAACTCGAGATAGCTTTGCTGTCTTTTGCAGAGCAGTATAGAAATTCTTCACTTGTTGAAGTTGCATAATTTGGCGGTTTCTTGGTTGTTTTCAGGTAGTTTCTCGGTGTGTTTCTAGGTTTTTAAAGTGCTAAACTAGTATTATCACCAGTTGAGCAGAAGCGGTGATAAGTGTCTCCTATTTTATTTTTCGGTGTGTTTTTTTCCGATTGCAAATCGGTTGGGAAGTAGCTCAGTGGAAGAGCCATTGATTTTCATCAATAAGTCGCAGGTTCGATTCCTGCCTTCCTAATTTGGAGAGTTGGCAGAGATGGATGATTGCACCTGTTTGCTATGCAGGCGGTCGCTGGATTGGCGTCCCGTGGGTTCGAATCCCACACTCTCCTTTTGGCACGACAAGTGTCAAAACAAAGAACGACTAATTAACCCAGAAGAAGGCCGGAAGGTCTTTTTTTGGTGGAGAGAATCATGCAGATTGTACAAAAGAAACTAGAGGAGATTAGACCTTATCCCGGGAATCCCAGAATCAATGATGAGGCCGTGGATCCAGTCGCTGAATCCATTAGAGAATTTGGCTTTAAAGTTCCGATTGTAGTAGATGGTGACGGTGAAATCATCAATGGCCACACTCGCTATAAAGCAGCTCAAAAACTCAATATGGAATCTGTTCCGGTTATTGTGGCTGATGATTTGTCAGAAGAACAAATAAAAGCGTTCAGGCTTGCTGATAACAAGACATCTGAAATCGCTCAATGGGATTTGGAGCTTTTGTTTGATGAAATGTCGGGTATAGCTGATTTAGACATGACTTTATTTGGTTTTGATGAGTCTGATTACTCGCTAGATGATATTTCAGAAGAAACAGACTCAGAGATTGCAGATGGTGATGATGTAGAGAAAACTGAAGCAGAGTTTGTTTCACTTGGTGACGTCTATCAGCTTGGCCGCCATCGCTTAATGTGTGGTGATAGTACCAATCTTGATGATATGTCTGTCTTAATTGAAGGGCATGAGATTGATTTGTACGTCACTGATCCACCGTACAACGTAGCTTACGAAGGCGGAACAGAGGAAGCCATGACTATTCTTAACGATAGCATGGATGACGCTAGTTTCCGTCAATTCTTAAAAGACTCTTTCAAGGTTGCAGATGAATTTCTGAAACCAGGAGGGGTCTTTTATGTTTGGCATGCGGATTCGGAAGGTCTTAATTTTAGGGCTGCAGTCAAAGAAACTGGTTGGCTCTTAAAGCAGAATCTCGTATGGGTTAAGAATTCCATTGTGTTAGGTCGTCAGGACTATCAATGGAAACATGAACCTTGCTTGTATGGTTGGAAAGAAGGCGGTCCACATTACTTCGTTGATAATCGAGCGCTTGCTACTGTTATTGAGGAAGATGAGGATAGCCTAAAGGAGATGACGAAGAGCGAGCTTATCTCTTATATCAAAACGATGCAAGAAGAAAGTCTGTCTACCGTTTTCTTTGAGGATAAGCCAGTTAGAAATGATATTCACCCAACCATGAAACCTCTCAAGTTGATTGCCAGGTGTATTTTAAACTCAAGTAAGAAGGGCGACAAGGTGCTTGATAGTTTTAATGGTGGAGGATCTACTTTGATGGTCTGTGAACAGACAGAGAGGACCTGCTTTGCTATGGAGTTGGATCCGCTCTACGTAGAAAGAACCATCAAACGTTGGGAAGATTTGACTGGTGGAAAGGCAGTCAAGGTTAGCTAAAAATTAAATAGAGGCGGTTTGTTCGGTGGGTAATGAAAAGAATCTTATTCCGAATTCAGCACGAACTCCGAGCGAACGCCGAGAAAATGCAAGAAAAGCAGGACTTGCTTCAGGTCGAGCGAGGAGAAAAAAGGCTGATTTAAAGAAAGCATTTGAGATTATCTTGCAGGCTGACGTGGCTAATCCTAGCGTTAAGAAACAGCTTGAGGACATGGGATTTGAGTCCACTAATGAGATGGCTTTGGCAATGGTTATTTTTCAGAAGGCTTTAAAAGGCAATATAAAAGCATTCGAGCAGATTGCTAAGTTGACTAATCTCGAGACGAAGGACTCGCTTGATAGGAAAGAGCAGCGTAGACGAGTTGAGTCGATTGAGTTGGCTAATGAGCAGAAGAGAGTTGCTTTATCTGAAGGTCGTCCGGATTCTGACGAAGAAGAAGTGACAGGATTCATTTTTGATAGAAACAGGGAGGAGTGATGTGATGAATGGCTAAGATTACAGATAAGCAGATAGATGATTTTGTGGCATTCTTAGTCGCTGGTCAGTCGCAACGTGAAGCGTATCGGAATACTTTCAAACAGTCTGCTAGATGGAAGGATAAAACAGTCGACGAGCGTGCTTCTAGATTATGGAAAAGCGACAAGGTGCAGACAAGGTATCGAGAGTTATTTCTGGAAATAAAGCAGAAGAATTCGAAGATGGCACTGTGGTCTGCTTCACAGGCTTTTGATGAATATGAATGGTTAAAAGAGCAGGCTAAATCAGATATACAGATGGAAGGTGTACGGCAGGCTAACTCTAACGCTTTTCTCGCTTCAATTGAGGGGATGAATGCAATGGCCGGCATTGGTTCAGAAATTCAAAACGAAAAACTTCAAGCTGAGATTGAATTGCTCAAGTCTAAACTTCCACAGACTGAAGAAGATGAGTCAACTATCACAGGATTTACATTTGAAAGGAACAAGGTTTTAGATGGCACTGATGAATCTAGCGAATCTGATTAACCCAACATTTGACGAAACGCTCTTTACTGAAAAAAGCCACGTTGTCTTAAAAGGCGGACGTGGATCTACAAAGTCATCTGTGATTTCAATTAAGCTAGTTAATGATTTCTTGAGTGATCCTTTAGCTAATGTGGTTGTTCTCCGGAAGGTCGGTAAGTATCTTCGTATGTCTGTCTATGAGCAGATTAAGTGGGCAATTTATGAAATGGGAGTTTCCCATCTTTTTACTTATGGTACATCTCCACTAAAAATCACTCATAAGAAAACAGGGACGGCATTTTATTTCTACGGTGTTGATGATCCTATGAAATTGAAATCCCAAAAGATTTCAAAAGGCTATGTTCACGCTCTATGGTTTGAGGAGTTAGCGGAGTTTGCAGGGCGAGAAGATATTGACGTGGTTGAGGATACATTCATTCGTCAAAAGCTACCAGATGGAAAGCAAGTCAGAGTCTACTTTAGCTACAATCCCCCTCGCAATCCTTATGACTGGATAAATGATTGGGTGGCTGAAAAAGCTAGTGATCCAACCTATCTAATCCACCACAGCACCTATCTTGATGATGAGCTTGGTTTTTTATCTGAAGATATGAAGAGCAAAATAGCTCGCTATAAGGAAACTGACCCAGATTATTACCGCTGGATGTATCTTGGCGAAATCGTAGGTCTTGGAAATCATGTCTACAACATGAATTATTTCAAAAGGCTTGAATCACTACCGACCGATGATAAAGTCATCGGCATTTCTTTTGCACTTGATACAGGACATCAGCAATCAGCTACTGCTTGCGGCGCTTATGGATTGACTGCCAAGGGCAATGTTATCTTGCTAGATACTTTCTACTACAGTCCAGCAGGTCAGGCAGTCAAGAAAGCACCTAGTGAGTTAACCGTGATGGTCCATGATTTCTTGGACGAGGTTCTGAAAGAGTATCGAGTGCCAAAGTTGAAAATGACAATAGATAGTGCAGAGGGTGCGTTGCGAAATCAGTATTTCAAGGACTACGGAGAACGCTGGCATCCAGTCGCTAAGAAGAAAAATCAGACCATGATTGATATGGTTATCAGTCTTTTGGCAGAGGGTCGATTCTATTATCTGGATATCCCTGCCAATCAAATCTTTGTAGAAGAGCATAAGATGTACCGATACGATGAAAAGACCTTGAATACTGATGATCCAAAAGTCATCAAAGAGGACGATCACACGGTCGATGAATTCAAATACTTTGTTCTGGACAATGCTAGAGCCTTAGAACTTAAAGCCTAGAAAGGAGGAGACATGGGACTGCTCCAATCGATCAAAAATCTTTTTAAAAGGAGTCAGTATGTAATGACAAACCAAAATCTATCTAGTATTACAGACCACCCTAAAATCGCAATATCTGCGGATGAATATCAGCGAATTAAAGACAATATCAAATACTTTTCTGGCAAGTATCCTGCTGTTGAGTATCGAGACAGTAACGGTACTAAGCAAAAGAGGGATTTCAATCACTTACCAATTGGCCGAACTGCTTCGAAGAAGATTGCCAGCTTAGTCTTTAATGAGCAGGCAGAAATCACACTTGTTGATGAAGTCGCAAATAAATTTATCCAGGAGCAGTTACAAAATGACCGATTTGTTAAAAATTTTGAACGCTATCTTGAAAGCTGTCTTGCCTTGGGAGGGCTTGCTATGCGTCCTTACGTTGACGGTGATAGGGTGCGTGTATCATTCATTCAAGCCCCTGTTTTCTTACCTCTCCAGTCGAATACACAGGACATTTCAAGTGCTGCAATCGTCACCAAGACAGTCAAAGCAGAGAATCAAAAGAACAAGTATTACACGTTGATTGAGTTCCATGAGTGGAATTCTTCAGATGGCTATGTAGTTACTAATGAACTCTACAAGTCGGATAGTTCTGATAAGGTGGGTTCTCGTGTACCGCTTGCTACTTTGTACGAGGATTTGGAAGAGACTGTCACCTTAACTGGTTTAAGTAGACCGCTTTTCACCTATCTTAAGCCCCCAGGAATGAATAATAAGGACATCAATAGTCCGCTAGGTCTATCTATTTTTGATAATGCCAAGACTACGATTGATTTCCTAAATACCACCTATGACGAGTTCATGTGGGAGGTCAAGATGGGGCAGCGTAGGGTTGCAGTTCCATCTCAAATGATTAAAACGGAATACAGTCAGAGTGGGGAATTGATTACAACCAGACGTCAATTTGAAGCTGGCCACAATGTCTATGAGCAGTTTGAAAGTGGACTTGATGAAGGTATCAAGATTACCGACCTCACTACTCCAATCCGAGCAGATGACTACATCAAGGCTATCAATGAAGGGCTTTCGCTCTTTGAAATGCAAATTGGAGTATCTGCAGGAATGTTCACTTTTGATGGCCAGAGTATGAAGACCGCTACGGAAATCGTTAGTGAGAACTCGGACACTTATCAAATGCGGAACTCAATCGTTGCACTGGTTGAGCAGTCTTTGAAAGAGTTGATTATTTCGATTCTTGAATTGGCCAAGGCTTCAAACATCTATTCTGGTGCTATTCCAGAGATGGACACAATCAGTATCAACTTAGACGATGGGGTCTTTACTGATAGAAATGCGGAACTCGATTACTGGATCAAGATGGTTACAGCAGGTTTTGCTCCTCAGTCTATGGCGATTGAGAAAACCTTGAATGTAACTGAAGAGGATGCTAAGAAGATTCAAGCAGAAATCAACCAAGGAACAATTGACGAAGCGAATCGCTCAAGGTCTCAAGATGATGTAGACATCTACGGTGAATAACCATGGGACATAAGAAACCGATTAAGTACAATGACCAGCAACTCATGATGATGGCTGGAAACGTTGCGGATCTTTATCATCAGCTATCAAATGAGTTGTTTGATAACATTATCGATCGCTTGAAATCCCGTGGCAGTCATTATCTCTATGAGCAGCCTTACCTGTGGCAATTGGAAAAGATGGCGGACATGGAGTTGCTTAATGAAGCGAATATCAGAACGATGGCAGAGTATTCTGGAATTGCAGAGGAACAAATCCGCTACATCATCGAGAATGAAGGCTATCAGGTCTACGAGGATACCTACACCTACCTTGGTGAGAAGCCTCCAGGAGGCCATGTCATGGAGCTACTGAACGGCTATTCTAATCAAGCAGTTAGTGATATGGATAACCTAATCAACACCACGCTACCGATTAGCGTTCAGAAGGTTTATAAATCCATCATTGAGGAAACCGTGGGAAAGGTCGTTATCGGGATAGCCACAGAGGACACAGCGCTTGATGACACCATCATCAAATGGCACGCAAAAGGATTCTATGGTTTCACAGATCGAGGTGGAAGATGGCAACGTGCCGATTCATACGCTCGGACAATCATCCGAACTACAGTCAATCGGGTTAATAACGAAATGAGGACAAGGCCAGCTCTAGAATTGGGGATTGATACCTTTTACTATTCAATCAAAGCAGCTGCAAGGAAAAACTGCGCTCCAATTCAAAATAAGGTTGTTACGACTGGAAGTGCTAGAACGGAGCATGGTATCGAAATTCACGCTTTGAGTGACTACGACTACGGAAAGCCAGGCGGTTGCCTTGGTATCAACTGCGGTCACAATATGATTCCCTTTATTCCAGGGGCTAATAAATTACCTGATATTGACTACGACTTAAAAGGTTTGACTCCAGAACAGGCCATGGAAAATGCCAATATCCAAGCTAAACAACGAGCCTTAGAGCGGTCTATCCGATTCACCAAAGAGCAGATTCACGTTGCTGAAAAATTGGCCAATGAAAAATTTCACTCAAGGTTTGTCAATAAGCTAAGGCGGCAGACGACTGCACTTGATGATTTAGTGGATCAGCATGATTTTCTTTATCGTGACAGCAAGCGTGAAGAATACTACAATGATCCACTGTCTGCAGCTAAAGAGGAAATCCGTCAAAGAAGAAAATTGGCCAAAATGGCTAAAAGAGAAACTAACTGACCTGGAAATGTCGTAAAACTTTCTGTATTTCTGTCCCCCGTGACGTAAAACAAGGAGTTAAGACATGAGTCTTAATCGTGAAATGTTGGTTAATGCAGGTATTGAAGATAAATCTGTGCTTGATAGTCTCATGCAAGCGTACGGTGCAGGGATTGAAAACGCAAAAGCGCAGGCGAAGTCAGAAGTACAGGCAGAAAACGACACATTGAAGCAGCAACTTGAGCAGCAAAATCAAGCTATCAAGGATTTACAAGCCAAAGAAGGGGCTAGTGAGGAGAGTAAGCAAGAACTTGCTGATCTACAAGCTCAATTTGAGCAGTATAAGACTGAAAGTGAGACGAAGCTGGCTCAGCTAACCAAAACTAGCGCTGTCCAACTGGCTTTGAAGGACGTTGGCGCTCATAATTCAGATGATTTGATGAAGTTCATCGATTTGGAAAAGATTGAACTTGGAGAGGATGGTAAGCCAGTTCTTGATGAAACCATCAAATCACTAAAAGAGTCCAGTCCGTATCTTTTTCAAAGTCAGGAAGGGCAGCCAAATCCTAAATTTTCAGTTGGTGGGAATCCGCCAGCGGATCCATCAGAAACTAATGACGCTTTTACAGCTATTGCCGATAAGTATTAACAACAGGAGGATTTTATGGCAACAAAAGTTTTTACAAAACAATATCAGATGATTTTTTCTCGTATCTTTGATACCCGTTCTCATTTCATTCGTTCTTTTGGCGGAAAAATTCAAACCTTCGATGGAGTTTCAGACGCTGATACTATGATGTACATCAAAACAAACTCTACTGAAGCAGTTTTAAAAACTTACTCTACTGATTCAAATGTTGCTTTTGGTTCTGGCACAGGTTCATCAAGTCGCTTTGGGGAGCGTACAGAAATTAAGTCTGTAGATACTCAAGTTCCTTATGAAAAACCTATCTCCATTCACGAAGGAGTCGACAATGTCACTGTCAATGATGTTGCGGATCAAGTTGTGGCAGAACGTTTAGAATTAAATGCTCTAGCAACTACTGAGTACATCAATGGTCTGTTAGGAAAAGCTATCTCTGAAGCTGCAAGCGAAACTTTGACTGGTGCTTTGACAGAAGAAGGGGTCACAAAACTTTTTGCGGAAGCCCATAAAAAATTCGTTAATAACAAGATTAAAACGGATATTGTTTGGGTGGCATATGTCAATGCGGATGTCTTTAATTTCTTGATTGATTCCAAGTTGGCAACTACAGCGAAGAAATCTGCTGCAAATGTTGATGAACAGACTCTCTATAAATTTAAAGGCTTTGTTCTTGCTGAAACTCCAGATGAATACTTCCAAACTGGGGAGCAGGCTTACTTTGTAGCTGACAATGTTGGAGTTGTCGGAGTTGGTTTTTCCATCGTCCGTACAATTGACGCAGACGACTTCTACGGTGTAGCAATCCAGGGGGCTTCTAAGTACGGTAAATACATTCCGGAAGCAAACAAAAAAGCCATTCTAAAGGCTAAGTTAGCCCCTAGCGCATAAGGAGGTCTAAATGGCTAAATTTCGAGTGAATTTCACTTACTACGACACTGACTTAAACAAACTTCACGAGGTTGGGGAAGTAGTCGATATGACTAAAAAGCGAGCGGAAGAAGTCAATAAGCGTTTAGCTGACTATTCTTCTGCAGTTTTAACAGAAACGGAGTGATAGATGGAATATCTAGTACTTAAAAATGTCAGCGTAGACCGAAAAGGGAAGATTACAGACTATTTTGGTGGTCAAGTAGTCAGCCTAACCAAAGCAGAAACTGACCGGCTAAATAAGAAGGCCAATGGTCCTTACTTTGAAGCTGTTGAAAAGAAATCAAAGAAAAAGCAAGAGGACGGTGAATAGCCATCCTCTTTTTGATTGGAGGAGAAAATGGCTTACTTAACTTTAGATGAATTTCTTGATTTAGGTTTTGATGAAATTGATAGCAATGCCTTTGAGAAACTTCTCAAGCGTGCTAGTTCTTCAATCGATCTATTTATCAATTTCTTTTATGACCAGGTGAATTTTGAAACTGACTTTGAACCACGAAAGCGAGCAGTTAAGCACGCAGTGGCTCATCAAATCGCTTATTTAGATAGTTCCGGCATCATGAGTGCAGAAGATAAGACATCACTTGCAAGCATGACAATTGGGCGAACCTCTGTAAGCTATCAGAATGGCTCACAGGGCGCTTCAAGAGGTCGCCAGTATAATTTATCGCTTGACGCTTTAAACTGGCTAGAACAGGCAGGATTTGGGGCAAGGATGGTGAATTATGATAGATAAGCGAATGTTGAAAGACACAGTTACTATTCAAAAGAAAAGCGGTGATGATCAATGGGGCAAACCTCAATATGACGAACCTATTTTCTTACATCCTGTCAAATTTGACCGGACTTACTCTTTTAGAGGTTCGCAAAACAACCGAACTGAAGATAAACAGAGTTCTGTAGTGCTGATTTATCCACAGTTCGTAAAAGTGGACATCGATAAGAGTATCTTAGACGCTAAAGTCGTTGATGTGTCAGATGGAACTGAATTCACTGTCAAATCTCTCTTGATTCAACGTCATCCTTTTACTAAAAAGGTTCTGTGCTATGAGTTGGAGGTGGTTTGATGGTTGACATTAAAGTTGACATCGACATCAAAAAACTAGAGAAAAAAGTAGGTCCGCAAGCTGTGCGACGTGGGCAGATTGCTATGACTAGTCAAATGCTTATGGATATGAACCAGTATGTTCCCATTCAAAGTGGGGAATTACGGGAAAAATCTTATGCAAGAGTTGATACAGTGGTTTGGCACTCGACTTATGCTCGAATCCAGTTTTATGGTAAAAAACGAAAAGGATTCTTTTCTAAGAAACAACGCAGGTACTTCTTTGCGAATAAAGACAGGTTGTTGAACAACAAGCGGAAACGTGGAACTGGTACTCGGTGGGATCAAAAAGCAGCTAGAAAACATATGAAGGATTGGGAGGAAGCAGCTCTGAAAGGAATGGGAATTGATGAATAATATTGATTTTATCGAACAGCTTAAAAAGGTTATTGACGACCTTGGTTTGCCGATTAAAACCAGACTTGATTACCTGAATGAGTTCAAAGATTTGGTTATTTATGCTTTGCCGGGTGGTCGAGTTTTGGAGGAAGATTTAGCAGGAACTCAAACGGTTCAGCTACCATTTGAGATTGCCATTAAATCTCAAGACCAGTCTTTGAATAACTCTATTTTGTGGAAGATTAATAGTGCCTTGTCAGCGCTAAACATTGAAATCCCGAGCGGAAATGGCTCTTATACGTTTTTGAGTCTATCTGTTGAGACTCCATCTTTGAATGATCTGGACGACCAGGGATTCTATGTCTATCTTCTCGATGTGACAGCGACTATTGAAATTGAAAGGAATAACTCAAATGAAAATTAAAAATGCCCTACGTAAACATTTTCTAGCGCCAGTTGATCCAACTGATCAGACAAAAGCCCCTGAAACTGACGCATGGTTATGGATTGCAAAAGGAATCAAAGAATCAGCACCAGAAAATGACGAAGAGACAGATGATTCTGGCTACTTCGATGGTGACGGCACTCCAGATGAGATTGTGACATCCAAGAAATTGGGTCGGTCATTCGAAGGCCACCGCCACTACGGTGATGCTGCTCAAGATTATGTAGCAAGCAAAGAGTATGAAATCGGTGATGACCTGCTGGTTTGGTACAAAGAAGTTAGTGCCAACGGTAAAGTCCAAAAAATGGGACTTGCTCGTCTTTCTGAAATTGAAATCGGAGACGGTGAAGCGACTGAACTTGAAACTATTGCTTTTAAAGTGGTATGGATCAGCAAGCCAATTGTTTCTGATGTGGTGACAGATAGCCCCGTGGCTGGAGTTACTGAATAATAGTTTTTTGTGAAGAGGGTTTCTTGCCCTCTTTTTCTTTTTAGGTAAGGAGTAATTTGAAATGGTTGTAATTAAAAAGCGTAATAATGTCATTCCTGTTGATTTTGAGGATTTCAAGCTAGAGTTCAAAGCGAACGATGCAAGCATTAAGAACTTGACGAAAATTGAGAAGCAGCTAAAAGAACATGAAGAGCGATTGAATGAGCAAGAATACTCTGAATCATTTTTGGATGATTTGAAAGATATTGTGAAGGGTTACTGGATTGACTTGTTTGATGAAGCAGCTTTTGAGAAGGTTTATGACTATTCTGATGGCACAACTCTCGATACTTTTCTCTACTTGATTGCGGCCATCCGTGGAATCCTTGAAGAGTACGAAGGCCTCAATAATCAAGATGCACTTTCTAAGTATCTTGAAGTAAAGAAATGATATGAAGTTTGATTTATCAAGGAAGTTAGAGGATAAGCTCTATATAGGTCCGGATGTCTATGGTCTGGACCTCTCTTTTGATAATGTGCTTAAAATTTTTGAGTTATGGGAAGATGATGAAATTCCTAGTCACATCAAGCCTCATGTCGCTTTGAAAATGTTGTCATCTGAAGCTTTTGAGGAACATTTCAAGGAAATGCCAATCGAGGAAGTCTATGAGATTTTCGAGGAAATATTTGATGAGCATATCAATCTGAATCCATCATCTATCAAAGATGTGGAGTATGATTTGGCAGGAAATGTCATGACTACAAGTCCAACTGGTAGTTCAGAACAAAAGTTCTTTAATGCTCGGTTTGATGGCGAGTATATCTTCGCTTCATTCATGCAGGCATACGGTATCAATCTTTTCAAAGTCCAAGGGGAACTTCATTGGAAAGAGTTCAATGCACTTCTGGCAGGTTTACCAGAAGGAACTAAGCTATCGGAGGTTATCCAGGCTCGTAAATATAAGCCACAAAAAGGTGATACAGAAGAGTATAAGAGAGAGATGCTGAAACGCAAAAAAGAGTATGCTCTGCCAAACCAAAAAATCGAGGACGAGGAAGAAGAATCATGGGAAGGAGGTTAACAAATGGCTGATGGAATGGTCAAAATTAAGGCTTTTTTCGATGCTAAAGATGCAAATAGCGGTGTAAATAAGCTAAAGGCTAGCTTGAACGGATTGAAAAGTTCAGGATCTAGTGTCGGTTCTGTCTTTAAGTCGGTTCTTGGTGCTAATCTTGTCAGCGGTGCTTTAATTGGCGGCTTTAACGCTCTTAAAAATACGGTTGTTGGTGTTGGTAGTGCTGCAGTCCAGGAAGGCGCCAAACTCGAGCAGTCATTCGGTGGTATCGATACGCTTTATAGTGGTGCAGAGGCAGCAGCAAAAAGCTACGCCGCAACAGCCTATAAAGCTGGTATTTCCGCTAACACCTACGCAGAGCAAGCTGTTTCCTTTGGTGCTTCACTGAAACAAGCACTTGGAGGGGATGCAGTTGCAGCTGCTAAGGCGGCAGATATGGCCATTACGGATATGGCGGACAACGCCGCTAAGATGGGTACTGATATCGGTATGGTCCAGCAAACCTATCAATCTTTGGCCCGTGGAAACTATGCCATGCTTGATAACCTAAAACTCGGATTCGGTGGTACTAAGTCTGAAATGGAGCGATTGCTCAAGACGGCCGAGGAGTTAACTGGTAAGAAGTTCGACATCAGCAACTTTGCAGATATCACTGAAGCCATCCACGCTGTCCAAGAGAGCCTAGGTATTGCAGGAGTTGCAGCAGAAGAAGCTAGAACAACCTTGAGCGGTTCTTTTGGGGCCATGAAGGCTGCTTGGGAAAATACCATGGGAGCTATCACTGGTAAGGAGTTGGATATTACTCCAGCGCTTGAAGGGCTAGCACAAACCGCATCTACTTTCCTTTTCGGTAACTTTATTCCGATGGTCGGTCGAGTCATGCAGAATCTTCCCAAAGCGATTGGGACTTTCATTGAAAAGGGACGACCTGCCCTTGAAGAAGGTCTGAGAAAGACTTTTTCTGAAGGTGCAGTTAAAAAGATTATGGGGGTCTTTGATGGAATTGTTGATTTCGGTTCTAAAATAAAGGCCTTTTTTGATAACTTCGGTAAAACTGGAGCTATTTCTGCTATGGCAGACGCTCTTGAATCTGTCGGTGGTGCAATAGGTAACATCATGTCAGCTTTAAGCGGCAAGGGTGATTGGTCCGATTTCGGAACTACTCTAGGAGAAATTGCTAAGACGGTTTCTGATGTAGTATCCGGAATTGGTGATTTTGTAGGAAAACTAGATCCAGGAGTTATTCAAGGAGTCGCTGGAGCAATCTTCGGAGTTGTTGGGGCTTTCAAAGCACTTTCCGGAGTGGCTTCAATTGTTTCAGGAGCATTAAGTCTCATTTCTTGGGTTCTATCCGCAAATCCTTTCACGATTGCTATTGTTGCGATCGGTGCTTTGGTAGGTTGGTTCATCACAGCTTATAACACAAGTGAAGATTTTAGAAATAAGGTTGATGGTGCTTTAAAAGCTGTAGGGAAAGCCTTTGACTCTGTAAAGAAAGCCTTAGAAGGTATTGATCCATCTATACTTCTTGGAATGCTGCCGGTTATCGCAACCGTCGGAAAAGCATTAGGTGGATTGGCTAAAACGAAAATTGGAGATATTTTCTCATCACTTTTCAAAAAGGTGAAACCTGCCAAGTGGCCTTGGTCAGAACCGCCAGAAGTTCCTGAACCTAAAGTTCCTAAAGGAGGAGCAAGTAAGATTACGAAGTTCTTCCAAGGAATAGCTAACGTAATTAAGACAATTTTTAACGGAATAGGCACTGTAATCAGTAAAGCTGGTACAGCTATCTCAACTGCTGCTAAAGGAATCGGAACAGGTCTAGCCACTGCATTTCGTGGTCTAGGCCAAGCTGTTGCCATGGCTAACCCTGCTCAATGGCTTGCTTTTGGTGCGGCTATGTTCATGGTCGGTGCTGGTGTCGCCTTGGCTGCCTTCGGTATCTCCATGCTTGTTCAGTCAGCTATTCAATTGGCTAGCGCTGGTAGTGGTGCAGCTATTGCTTTGGTTGGTATGGGAGTAGGGATCGCAGCACTTGCTGGGATTTTTGCTTTGCTTGGTCCTGCTTTGACTGCTGGTGCAGTGGGGATCATTGCCTTTGGTGCAGCAGTCGCTCTAATCGGTGCAGGTATCTTCTTAGCAACCGCAGGTCTCTCAATGCTTGCAGGCCATCTCCCTATAATTGCAGCCTTTGGGGCTAGTGCAGCGGTCGGTATTGCTGCTTTAGGCGCAGGATTGGTTGTTATGGGTGTTGGTGCTATTGTCGCCGGTGCAGGTCTGATGGTAGCAGGTGCTGGGCTTGCAGTAGTTGGTGCAGGAGCAGTTGTTGCAGCAGTAGGGGCAATAGCTCTTGGTGTTGGTTTGATGGTAGCAGGTGCAGGAGTTGCTGTCTTTGGTGCTGCTTTGAATGCCGCCCAACCAGGAATAGAAACCTTTGCAGATGCAATTTCTAAGGTTATTGACAGTTTGTCGAATGGTATTTCATCTGTCTTGGATTCTGTAGCAGGTATCTTTGACTCTATCGGGAATGCAGCTCTGAATGCGGGGCGTGGTTTCGATATGCTGGCAAATGGTGTTCAAAAACTGAACGGAGTTGGCATTATGAGACTTGGTGCTATCTTTGCAGAAGTTGCAGGGGGGCTTTCATCTCTAGCTGGGAATGCAGCTGGATTGACTGCAGTTGGGACTGGCATGATGCAACTTGGACAGGGATTCATGATGATCCAAATGTCCGGAGCTATTGTCACTACTATGTTGACGCAGTTATCTACAACTTTGCCAACTTTATCTGCCAGTCTTACCTCTGTTAGCCCAGCTATCACCATGCTAGGTGCATCGTTTACTTCTTTAGGACCAATTTTGACTAGTGTTGCAATGTCTTTCACCACTTTTACAACTAGCTTGATGGCAGCTGCTATGGTCTTTCCGATGGTTGGTATGCAGATTACTGCTTTAGGCATGAGTATGACGATTCTTACCACGGCCTTAGCAGCCGCTCAAGGGTCTCTATCTGCATTTACTGGTTCGATTGGATCAGTAACGGGTGCTTTATCTGCTCTAAGTGGTATGGTTGCCGGTGTGGCTTCATCTTTGATGGTGATCAACGCTTCATCAGCTTCAGCTAGTGATGCGTTATTTGCTTTGAGTGCCGCTTTCGCTATGCTTGCAGTCTCAGTCGCTGGTTCAATGACGATGGCAGCTGCTAGTGTGATTGCCGGTGGCGCTCAAATGCAGACTTCGATTACTTCAACAGGTCAGCGTATGGTTGTCTCCATGCAGTCAGCTATGAATCAGATTGTAAATGCGGTTCGTAATGGTATGAACAATTCTGTCTCTGCAGTTCGCTCTGGTGGAGCTCAAATGGTTGCTGCTATGCGTGCAACAGGAGCGCAGTTAGTATCCGCAGTTCAAAGTATGATGAATCAAGCTGTAAGTGCAGTTAGAAGTCATCATGGTGCTATGGTTGCTGCAGGTAACTTTATCGGCCAAGGTTTGGCACAGGGTATGCGACAAGCACTCCCTGCAGTTACTGCAGCCGCTAACGAATTGGTGGCTCAGGCAGAACGTGCGGCTAGAGCCAAGGCAAAAATTAATTCACCATCTCACCTATTCCGTGATGAGGTCGGTTGGTGGATTGGTCTTGGGGTTGCTCAAGGTATCGAGAATGCGACACCAGAAATCGCTCAGAAGATGGACTTCATCGAGGACATGGTGAATCGCTTTAATGTCAAAATCTCTGATGTTATGGATTCATCAGCCAACTCTTTGACTAGTCGAGTGCAAGCAGAGACTTTCAAGCTAAATGCTAAGAAAGAAGTCATTTCGAGACAGGAAGGTCAATCTACTTATATCGCTGATTTACTTGAGATAGCGACTGAAAAACTAGATGACGTAATCACTGCAGTTGAAGCTGGCGGTAATGTCATGATTGATAGCGGAGCGCTAGTTGGTCATATTGGACCAGCAGTGAACGGATATATCGGTCGAGAAACACGCAGGGAAGGGAGGCGGTCACTACGGCCTTAGAAATTAAAGAATATATCGAGTTTGGGGCTTTTAACTCCAAAGGCTGGGGTATGTATCTGGTCGATCGTGACGCACCTACCCCAGATGAGAAAGAAATCGTTGAGGACATTCCTTTTTTGCAGGGTGTCCTTGATTTTTCTTTTTTGACTGGTGAGCGGATTTTCCAAAATCGAGAAGTAACTTACAAATTCAAACTACCAAACACACACTATGACAATCGGAAGACAGTCGAGCGTTTTATCAAAAAAGAGGTCATGCCTAACTTTGAAGAGAAGTTGTATGATAGTGCGATTCCTAATCATTTTTTTGTTGGTAAGTGTGCATCTGTAAAAGTTGTTCATGATCCAGGAAAGAGAAATTTCATCGTGACGCTGGTCTTTAACTGCTATCCTTTCGCATACACTTTGAAAAAGTATTATGACGATGTGTGGGATACTTTCTCGTTTGATGACGATGTGTCAGCTTTTACTAAATGGAATATCGATGGAACTCGTGATATTGTGATTTTCAATCATGGGTCGGCTTTTGTTGCTCCGGAGATTGTTGCAAACGGCCACTTTAAAGTTATTGATGCAAATAGCGATAGTTGGACTTTTCAAAATGAAACGAAGACAGATACCTCCTTTCAACTTGTTCCAGGTGTAAATAAGCTAAGAATCGAAGGAAATGGCCACATTTCTTTCCACTTTAGAAGTGAGGAGATGGTATGAGGACAAAGGCACATAATCGACTTTATCGAAGTGGTGGTTATCGTGTTATTTACTGGCATGATATTGATGATCCAGAGCCAAAAGTTTTACATGAACCTACTTACTCAAAATCCGAAAAGCTCTCGTCCGGAAAAATTACTAAGCGGGTCAATGAAGCAGATGAGTTCATTTTCACGATTCCCACGAATAACCCTCACTACTCCAAGTTGAAAGTTATCAAAGGCTTAGTTCGTGTGGAGAATCTCTTTGATAATACAATCGAATTTTATGGACGTGTCATTGAAATCAACGGGTCAATGACTGCTCAAGGAGGATTTAGCCAAGAAATCATCTGTGAGAGTTCTCTTGCTTATCTGAACGATATGACCATGGCATGGGAAAAGCGGAGGAATCGAGGTCCGGACGAATTTCTAAAGCACGTTATATGGTTCTATAATCAGCGTGTGGAGAAGCATAAACAGTTCAAAGTTGGCCGTGTCAATATGCCTTATGAGTCCGACAGACCGTATCTGTATACAACCTACGAGAGTGCTTGGGATACTATCAAAAACCGTTTGCTGGATAAATTCGGCGGTCATATCGTTATGCGAGCGGAGCGTGATGGTAATTACATCGACTATCTGAAAGAAATCGGGGAGCATAAAAAGACCCCGATTAAGCTAGGGAAAAATATCAAGTCGGCCAGTCGAAACATCTCACTTGAGGACATGATGACCCAGATTGTGCCGATTGGTGGAGACGATGAGAATTATAAAGATCCAGAGTCAGAGAATGGGAATAGCTCGGATATTATCCGGCCGCAAATCAACATCTCATCTGTAAATTTAGAAAATCCAACGCATGTCATGACTCTTTATGATGAGGAGCTTATGAAGCAGTTCGGAGTTATCCGGAAAGTTGTGCAGTGGTCTGAAATCACTGATCCAAGGATTTTGAAAGCTCGGGGATGGCAGTATCTGCGTGATCAAAAAGTTGCTTTGGCCAATTGGAAGGTGTCTGCAGTTGATCGCTATCTGATTGATGATGAGTATGAAAAATTCGAGGTTGGGAATTACCATCCTGTTGAAAATCCCCCACTTTCAGGCATTGAAGAACTTCAAATCATTTCTAAAGAAATTGACATCCTCAATCCACAATCGGTTGAGTTGGAGATTGGTGCTGATAGTTTGACAATCTCAAGTTTTCAGTTGCAGCAACGACAAGCTCAAGAATCGATTGAGAAATTGAATCAAGACATGAAGATTGCCAACGCAAAGGCTGAAGCTGATAGAGCAAAGCGAGATGAACAAATCGCAGTGCTACAGAACCAGCAAATCGAGCATGAAGCTCGTCTGAGTGGAAGTGAGTCAGAGAAGGCTGAGACTCAGAGACAGATTAATAATCTGCAGAGACAAATCGATGAATTACAGAAACAGAATAACTAGAGAAGGAGAAGTGTATGGTTCGTTTTGACGCAAATGAACTTCAAAGCCAAGGCCCAGAAGCGATTGGCCAGAATATCAATAGAGATTTTTCCCACTTAGATAGGACTCAACGATATCCCGTTGAAACACTAATTCGTTTCATCCGAGAAAAAGGTTACGGAATCGATGTTAGAGAATCTATGGCAAAAGCTCTTGAGAGAATATATGTCGATGCTAGTCAAGGTGGCAACACTAATATGGAGATAGCACAAGCTAGGGGAGCTTATGACACCTTGTCTGAAAACCTAGACAACATTATTTCCAGTCTCAGAACAAAAGCAAATGATTCTGAAATAAAAATGTTGATCAACAACATCATGGATGGTACGCCAAAAGGTACGTATTCTAATCTTGCTGCGTTGCAATCGGCAAAAGCGGGAGGAGACAGAGGTATTTACATCACGACAAACAATGGACACTGGAATTACTGGAATGGTTCTAGATGGGTTGATGGTGGCCCTTATCAATCACCGCTTGATGGTGTACCTAACCAATTCGGTGTCATTTTTGATGGGTTATTGACTATTGATCGAAACTTAAAAACAGTCACGATAAAAAAAGATACTTGGATTTCTTTTGGAAATAAAAACTACGCACCAAAAGAAGATTTGAGTATTATTTATGAGCCAACTGGCTTGTCTGAATATGTCGTGTACGATTTTCAAAATAGCGGCTTATCGATGATGACCTTATCCACAATCAAGAATATTTCGTCAACACAGGTCATTCTTGCGATTATGTATAAAGAAGCTCTACATTACCCGGTAAATTCACGGTTTGTAAAAACTATCGGCTATGCAGAGTATACCCAAGACAGCATGATTGGTTCGGTTGTTCAAGGCGCTGTGATTTATAACAACAGCACCGGGACAATTAGTTTTGAAGGCCTTGGAGAAGCTGATGAGATTATTGTTTCAAAAGGCACTAGTTACTATACTATTAAAGGTCATGAAGATCTTCAACTTTCCAGCGGGTTTATGCATCATCTTATCTTAGATGTAATGGACGGGAAATTTAAATTAATCAAGAGTACGTTTCGGACAAAAGGTTCAACTTTTACCGGCAAAAACACGGAGATTCTTATTGCTTCTATTTACCTGGGCGAAATCACGCATTACTCAAATCCTAATTTTGTAAGAACTACCAAAAACTTGGTTAAAGAATCTTACAGTTTGGAAGATTTAATCGTAGATTTACAGACTAAACGGACTGTTTTAGTTACATTGGGAGATTCGACAACCGACGGTTATAGGACTTCAAACTACTCTAATAATCAGATTAGTGTTCTTGCTGAAAAACCAAAAACCTATTCTCATCAATTGATGCAATTGTTGAACAGCTCCACGCAAAACAGGTTCAATCACAAAGTCTATAATCGCGGCTTTTCAGGCAAAACTATTAATTGGCTCAAAAATAACTTAGAAGCAATTCTAGAACCAATCAATGAAAAAATTGACTACGCAACAATTGCCATGGGGATCAATGATATGGTTTATGATGCTACTAAAATTGCAGCTTTTCGCAATGACCATACCGCAGTTATTAGTGCTTTGATGGCAAAAGGGATTAAGCCGATCCTGATGTCCACGCAGAGTCAATTTGAAAATTATAGGCGTTTCGGCTCTAAGACTAATAGCATAGCAGATGTAATTAAAAAGGACCTTGCGGAGGAATTCGGCATTCCGTTCATCGATTACAATGCTGGCACATCAAACATCTTGAATGCTTCAAATTATAGCGTACATGATCTGATTCCTGACATGTGCCATTTTGGCGATTTAGGGCATAAAAAAGGGGCTGAATTTTTGGCATCTCAGTTGATTTCACGCTGTAAAACAGTTGATAGCAATATGAGAATTGGCTACCAATCGAACAAAGTAATATCAGATTTAATTTACTCTGATTTTCAGAACGATAACGACAAGCAAGTAAAATGGATTTCTAAAACAGATAATTTTGATTTAGAAGGTCGGCTGAATGAATCAGCTATAAAAACAATGTTTGAGGTAATCGTTTATATCGAAAAACCAAGCTATGTACGCTGGTTTGGAGAAAATGTAGACATCAATGTTGTTGATGGGGAAGTGCTTGATGTTGGATTGTATACAATCAATGTTAAAAACAAACCAGGTCAAACGAGTAAATTTAGAGGTCTAAAATTTGAACTGGTTCCGGAAGTGTGAAGGGATTTAACTTAGAAAGCGAGGTAATTTGTGAATATTGGAGAAATTGTTACGCTTTTTGGGGCTGTAGTGGCTCTGCTTGGGGGTGTTTCAAAGCTACTGTCAGAGTCCAGGCGGTCTGCTGAAACGTTAGAGCAAATTAAGAAGACAGCTGATAGTAACTCTGAGGCGTTGACCAAGGTTACAAATGGGACTAGGACTTCTTTACGATATCGACTCTTTCATGATATGCAGGTAGATATTGCGAAAGGTTATACGACTTTGGAACGGAAGCGAGAGATAGCCAAACTCTTTGAATCTTACAAGATTCTCGATGGGAATGGGGAAATTGAGTTGATGTATCATGAGTTTGTAGAATTGCCTTTGAAAGGAGACAATGATGCGCCTATCTGATAACTGGTATCAAGCCTTTAAATGGCTAGTACTTATTTTTTTACCAGCTTTGAACACTTTGATTTTTGTCGTAGGTGGGGAGCTAGGCTATGATTTGACGGTGGTCAATAACATTTTGACTGCCGTTTCTGCTTTTTTAGGAACCGTGGTAGGTGTATCTACAGTTGATTATTACAGGAAGGAGGCAGAGAATGACGACAGCACAAGACGTGGTTAACTACACTAACACTTTGGTAGGGAAGAAGGTTACAGTCCCTACCAACCCCTACGGGGGGCAGTGCGTGGCTCTGATTGATCATATTGTTCAGCATTTTACGGATGGGAAAAAGAATATGGCTTACATCAATGCCATAGATGCTCTTAAAAAAGCTAGGCAGAATGGCTTTCCTGTCATTGAGAATGACCCCAACGATCCGAATTTGATTCCGCAGTCGGGCGATGTTGTAGTCACTACTGAGGCATGGCCATTTGGACATATCTTCGTGGTTGTATCCGCTGACGTCAAAGGCATGCACACCATCGAGCAGAATATTGACGGCTATCGTGATGACAACCGAAATGGCATCAACGACCAGCTGGAAGTCGGAGGTGGTGGATACACCCGTAAGAACTATCGAGACTACAGTCACGTCGTAGGGTGGTTCAGGCTGCCCTATTCTAGCTCACAGGAGGTCACAAAGCAGAAAGAGGGTAAATCTACCATGGAACCTAAAAACGTGAATGGAGACTTGTATAGCGGGCTGATTACTGAAGCACGACCAGAGGTGTTCTGGAGTGGTGGCAAGCGGACGAGTAAAATCCAATACATCGTGATCCACGGTACAGCCACAACGTCTGTAACAGGTGCTTATAGCACTTGGTTACGGTCACGGAATAACATGACTTCCGCTCATTATTTGGTGACACCGAACGCTACCATGGGATGTGTTGGTGAAAATCATGTCGCTTGGCATTCTGGTGGAGAGCATGCAATCACCAATGAAAATTCAATCGGAATTGAGCACATCAATTCGCACATTGGAAATGTAAACGACCCGAATACCTATCTGTTCGATGATGCAACTCTTGAACGTGGAGCGAAGCTGGTCGCAGAGATTTGTTTGCGCTATGGATTGAAACCCGATGCCAGCGTTATTGTTCCCCACCGACAAGCTAGTGCAACAGCTTGTCCGCAAACCCTTGATATGGCTGATTACATTAAGAGAGTTCAGCGTTATTACAACGAAATGAGCGGAGTGGTTATTTCCAAAAAGGAAAATACCACTCAAAAACCAGCTATTTCCAAAACGGAAACAACTGGCTCATTCAAGGTTCGTGTCTCAGTCACTGACCTAAACATCCGCAAAGAGCCATCTATCAAAGCCAAAACCAATGGCAAGGTAAAACCTGGTGTCTACACTATTACAGAAACCAAGTCCGCTGATGGCTATGAGTGGGGCAAGTTAAAGAGCGGTGCCGGCTGGATTGCGTTAAAGTATGCGAAGCGGATATAATTGACTTCCCGGTGTTAGGAAATAGCACTGTTGAGCATTTTGTTGACGTCAACAAAATTGGTAGCTATGCGGTTTTCGGGTAACTGACCGACATTGATGTCGGTCAGACTTAGTTACTTAACACTACTTAATATTACTTAACACTAAATATCTAACCGACATTTCCATCGGTAGCAAAATCCCCTTTCGGAATTTCTTTCCGGAGGGGCTGTTTTTGTTTTCGAAAGTTGACGTTTTTTCTTAAAAAAGGCAAATCATTAACATTGTATGTGTGATGTTAAGTTATTTATGTAAAACTTCTTAGAATCGTTTCAGTTTTTATTAGATTTTATCGTGAGATTTTCTTTTCCAAGTAAATTCCGGAGGCCTTATAAACGTTGTTAAATCAACGTTTTTCTATTTTCTAAATAAATTCTTTTCGTGAGAAAAACGTGAGATTTTTTAAATTTTTTTAAGATATCGCTTGACTTATGTACGTACATAAGTTATACTATATACATAAAGATGAAGGAATCGAGGAAAACAAAATGAAACTTAAAGATATCGTGAAAAACTACATTTCTTTTTACAAAGAATTTGGAATGACTGCAGCTGAACTTTTGGAAGTTTTGAATAAATACGTTTCTTATTTTGAAATTGAGAACATTGACTTCGGTAAATTCGTGGCTGATATGGAAGAATACACTCAAGACAATACTGAATATTTTGGTTTTAGTGAAGTATCTTTTAAAGAAGCTATGGCCTGGTTTGCGTAAGGAGGAAAAATGACAGAACTAAAAAAAATGGGGCGCCCAATAAAAGGAGGTGCTCCTCGGAATAAAAGGTTGGAGCTTCGCATAACTGAAGAGTATTTGGATCGTTTAAATGCAATCGCACAGAAGACTGGATTGACAAGAAGCGAGCTAGTTGTTGAAGGAATTGAAAAGATTTTAAAAAAATATGACTAAAAACTCTTGACTTATGTACGTACATAAGTTATAATTAATACATAAAGATAAAGGAATCGAGGAAAACAAAATGGCACTAAATCAAGAACAAATCAATGAATTGGTAAAAGAATACAACGCCTTCATGGCAAGTGAAGGACGTGATCCAAAAACTGAGGATGAAGTGTTGGAGGACTTGCAAGCATACGCTAAAGATTTCACAGACTACGAAGATTTTGATGAAATCCCGTTTGAAGAGTTGTTGGATTTCATTGGATAATTAGCAGAATAATATTAAAAAGGCTCACACGAGCCTTTTTGTGATACAATAGATAAAAATTTATGGAAAGGTTCCATTGATTTTCTAACGCTAACCACTCCGATTTTAGGAGTGGTTTTTTGCTTTTATGGGGGGCAACGAGGGGGCAAAAAATCGGTAAAGTTTAGAAATGTTTGGTAAATAATTGAAAAATGAGCTGTCTGAACCCCTTATTTTGGTAGGGTTTGGCACGATATATGAAAATATTGTAACTGGCTACTGATTTACTGTATAATGAGGAGTGAAGAGGAGGATTGGTCATGAAAACTGATATTCAAATTGCACAAGAAAGTTCCCTGAAACCAATCATAGAGATTGCAGCAAGCCTCGGCCTAGAGTCAAGCTCTATTGAACAATACGGTCCTTATAAGGGAAAAATTTCCTATGAGACTCTTTCACGTTTGAAACAAGAAGAAGCTGGTAAATTGATTTTGGTGACGGCTATCAATCCTACTCCAGCCGGAGAAGGAAAATCGACAGTGACTATTGGACTGGCAGATAGTCTTGCTGCTGCAGGTCATAAAACCATGATTGCACTTAGAGAACCATCCCTTGGCCCAGTTATGGGCTTGAAAGGAGGAGCTGCTGGTGGGGGCTATGCCCAGGTTCTTCCAATGGAAGATATTAACCTTCATTTCACGGGGGATATGCATGCCCTGACTTCTGCCCATAACACTTTATCTGCTCTTATAGACAACCACCTTCATCAAGGGAATGACTTGGATTTAGATCCAAGTCGCATTGTTTGGAAGCGTGTCCTAGATATTAATGACCGAAGCTTACGTCAGATTGTGATTGGACTGGGTGGACCTATCAACGGTCAGCCTCGAGAAGATGGTTTTGACATTACTGTTGCTAGTGAAATGATGGCTATACTCTGTTTGGCTCAGGATCTTCAAGATTTGGAACAGCGCTTGTCCAATATTTTAATTGGTTATAAACGGGATGGAAGTCCTGTCTTTGTGAAAGATTTGGGGGCAGCAGGAGCGCTAACACTATTGCTCAAAGATGCCTTAAAACCGAATTTGGTGCAAACCATTTATGGAACTCCAGCTCTAGTTCATGGGGGGCCTTTTGCCAATATCGCTCATGGATGTAATTCGGTAGTTGCTACGGAGACAGCCTTGTCTTTGGCTGATATTACTGTCACCGAAGCTGGGTTTGGAGCTGATTTAGGAGCGGAGAAATTCCTAGATATTAAAGTTCCCCACTTGCGTAAAGCTCCTGATGCGATTGTAGTGGTCGCAACCATTCGTGCTCTGAAGATGCATGGAGGCCTACCTAAACAGGAATTGACACAGGAGGATTTGACAGCCCTTGAAGCTGGATTTGCGAATCTCCACCACCATGTTCAGACTCTAGCATCAACTGGAAAACCTGTTGTTGTCGCCCTCAACCGTTTCTCTGGCGATACAAGTGCAGAATTAGAGCTGCTCAAGCACCTTTGCCTGAATGCTTCCATTCCTATTGCTCTTACAGAAGTTTGGGAAAAAGGGCCTCTGGGAGGCCAAGAATTAGTTGAGCTTCTCCTACCTTACTTATCAGAAGAAAAAGGTTTTACCTCGTATTACGACCGTCAAGGAAATTTCATGGAAAAACTAGAGTCCCTAGTTCAGAAGGCCTATGGTGCCCAAGGTGTGGATTTGACCCCGAAAGCGGTGAAACAACTGAAGGAGTTTCAGCGTCAGGGTTGGGATCACTTTCCAATTTGTATGGCCAAAACACCCTACTCCCTATCTGATGATCCGAGCTTAGGAGGACGACCTCAGGATTTCCGAATCACCATCCGTGAATTTCAGGTGCGTCATGGAGCCGGTTTTATCGTGGCTTTGGCTGGAAATGTCTTAACAATGCCTGGTTTACCGAAACAGCCAGCAGCATTGAAAATGGGATTGGATGCAGATGGTCATGCTTTCGGTCTTTTCTAGAAAGTTGACAACGTGATTTCAATCTGTTAGAATGTGAATATGCGATGAGTCGATTGGTAGTAGAGACTACCCATCAAGCATAGGAGGTCATATCGCAGGAGCGGACCTTGATGAGTTGTGTGAACCTGCTCATCACACGGAAGTGCCTTTCGGATCCCTCCTCTTTTTGAGTGAGGGATTTTTTGTAAGGAAATGGAGGAATCATATGCGAGTCATTAAACGTGATGGACAAGTAACGGAATTTAACCCTGAAAAAATCTACCAGGCGATTTTAAAAGCAGCCCGGTCTGTTTATGTCTTGGATGATTCTTTACGACAAAATCTTGCCCAAGTAACCAAGAAAGTGGTTATGGATTTGGAAGAAGCCCAGATTGAAAAAGCAACTATTAGTATGATTCAATCGATGGTTGAAAATCGTCTTTTAGACGCTGGCTACATTAATATTGCTGAGCATTATATTTCTTACCGTTTGCAGCGAGATTTGGAGCGGAATGGCTATGAAGACCGCATTAGTGTTCATCTAAAATTTGAACAATTGAAGTAATAAGACTTGATTTATAACTGTTATTAGCGTAAAATGAAATTGCTTACATAAGAATAACCAAGGCAAAGGGGCCTGTTTCCAATCGCGATGAAGCGAGACTATTTGGAACGGGATTCCTTTGCCTTTTTAGGAGTAAACGATGAAAAAAATAATGCTTATTGGGCCTATTGGTGTGGGAAAAACGAGCTTGACCCAACGCTTACATGGCTTGGATTTGGCTTACCAAAAGACCCAGGTGGTTCAATTTCATGAGGATATCATTGATACACCTGGTGAATTTCTACAGCACAGGCAATACTACCATGCTTTAAATGTGACGGCTATGCAAGCTGATGTGATTGGTTTGATGCTAGATGCTAGCAAGGAAGAGCAGTTTTTTCCACAGGGTTTTTCAAATTTATTTACTAAAGAGATGGTGGGGCTGATTACCAAGATGGATCTGATTGAGGAGGGACAATCTATGGATTGGGCTTATTGCCAGCTTCAGGAGGCGGGCTGCCAACGAATTTTTGAACTTTCAGCAGTAGACAATCGCGGTTTATCAGATCTTTTAGAATTTCTACAGGAGGACTAAGATGCAACTATATACAAAAACAGGTGATAAGGGTTTAACAAAATTAGTAGGTGGTCAAAGTGTTGCTAAAGATTCAGAGCGGGTTCAGGCCTATGGGACCATTGATGAACTCAATTCTTGGATTGGGTATTTGATGTGTGATTTGAGTCCGGAAGATGTTCTTCGTGAAGAGTTACTAGAGTTACAGCACTATTTGTTTGATTGTGGCTCGGATTTATCAACTCCACAAGGTGTTTATCCTTATAAGGTGGATCAAAGTCTTGTGGATTGGATTGAGGAGCGGATTGATTTGTATGCTCCCATTCCTCCAGCTTTGGAAACCTTTATATTACCAGGGGGACATCCTTTGGCGGCTTCACTTCATGTGGCTAGAACGATTGCGCGTCGTGCTGAAAGACATATCGTTGCAGCCATGTGGTCAACAGATATCAATCAAAATGTTTTGATTTTTGTGAATCGGTTATCGGATTATTTCTTTGCTTTGGCGCGTTTTGTGAATGACAAAATGGGTGAAAAAGATATCCCTTACGAACGAGGCAGTAAGGTCTTCCATGCTATTACAAAAGAAGATGTAGAACGTTGGTCTCGTAAAAACTAAGCATAGCAAGAAGAGGTTGGGAATTTCCCAACCTCTTGTTTGTTATTGAAAGCTAATCTACTACTTTGTAGTTCCCACTAAGCTTCACTGATTAGTATAGCCTTCTAAGGACTGCGACTCTGCAGCTGGACTAAGTCCAAGAAAATGATGGTACTAATCGTAGAATGAAAATGAATGGGTATTCATGAGGTCGAAGCTTTACATCGAAACTCGACTTCTACTAAAACTTAGATTCAAAGATCTGACTTAAAGCTAGGCTTATCACAGTGGCGGGACCGTGTTGGATTTACACCAAACTTCCATGAATCTAAGAGTACAATAATCAATTTCTTCTAGTCCTAGTTTATTCTTTATTTTTAGAAAAGGCAAGTAAAAGCTTTCGGTTGGATAAGAATTTTTTAAAATCTCATCCGATTCCTGTCTTTACTTGAGACGGAAGCGCTTTTATGTTACACTAGGTATAAGTACAATGGCGTACATCGAATGAAACAAGCAATGAAGCTACAGGAGAGGACTAGGACGTAGGAGTTGTAGGTCTTTTCATGTGGCTTATTTTTGTATTAAAGGAGTGCCTATGTATCAGATTTGTTATAAAACAGAGCTCTTAGTCGGGGCAGGAGCTTTACGGGGATTGGAGAAATATCAACAACAAACAATTCTAGTTGTTGCAGATCCCTTTTTGGAAAAGACAGGTCAATTAGAGGAGATTTTAGCCTATTTACCTGCTAGTAATCAGGTGACCATTTTTAGTGAGATTCAGCCAGATCCACCGATTGAGGTTGTTATTGCAGGAATTCAGGCTTGTCCTGAAGGTGGAGTGGATCTGATCTTAGCGATTGGAGGTGGATCAGCCTTAGATGCAGCAAAAGCGATTTACTATTTTGGTAAGAAGCAAGGACGATTTAAGGAGGTAGAATTGGTTGCGATTCCGACCACTAGTGGAACGGGATCGGAGGTAACGGACTTTTCCGTGATTACAGATGCTGAATTAGGCCGCAAATATCCAATTGTAGATCGAAGTCTGCTGCCTGATGTTGCGATATTAGATGCAGAATTGGTGAAAAGTTTACCGCGTTCAATTACAGCAGATACAGGAATGGATGTTTTGACACATGTGTTGGAAGCCTATGTTTCTCCAAAGGCTAGTGATTTTTCGGATGCGTTAGTGGAAAAGACGGTTCAACTCGTATTTGAGTATTTACCTCGTGCTTATCGGAATGGTCAGGATCTTGAAGCCCGCGAAAAGATGCATGTAGCCTCTACGATGGCAGGAATGGCTTTTAATTCAACATCACTTGGAATTACCCATAGTCTATCTCATGCGGCAGGCGCAGTTTTTCATATTCCTCATGGACGTCTCAATAGTATTCTTTTACCGCAAGTGATTGCCTTTAATGCAGGTTTGGACGGTGTTCGCTTAGATCGGGAGCATGTGGAAACAGCTAAACGCTATCAACGCTTGGCTCGCTTATTAGGCTGTTCAGCCTCTAATCCAGGATTAGGAGTGAAACAATTTTTGCAAGCTCTGAAAAGTTTGCAGAGAAAGTTGGATTTACCATTAACGTTTGCTAAATATGGAGTAGATCGGGCTTTATTTGATGAGAAGAAAGAGACGATTGCTGCTTCGGCTATTCAGGATCCATGTACATTGACCAACCCACGTCACCCCAATCCAGATGATTTAGTGACTATTCTTGAGAATCTTTATTAATTTTGAAAAAATAAGAAAAAATTGATATGATGAAATAAGGAATAGAGTCAGGAGAAAAAATGGCTGAGAAACAAAGAATGATTCAAGAATATGTGCCGGGGAAACAGGTTACTTTGGCACATTTAATTGCAAACCCAGATCCAGTGATTTTTGAGAAATTGGGTTTGCAGGCTAAGGAACAGGGAGCTATTGGAATATTAACAATCACGCCTAGTGAAGCGGCGATTATTGCGGTGGATTTAGCGACCAAAGCTGCCGGTGTGCAGATTGGTTTTGTGGATCGCTTTAGTGGATCGGTAGTGATGACAGGGGATGTATCCTCTGTTGAGACAGCTTTAGTAGCAGTGTTAGATGGTCTTAAAGCTATCCTTGGTTTTACCAGTACTGTGGTAACCAAGACTTAGTTGTGAGAGAGTGAGCGCATGAAAAGTAAAATTGTAATCGTCGATGATGACCCTATTGTTCGCCTTGATATTCGACATATCTTGGAAAAGGAAGATTACCAGGTAGTTGCAGAAGCCAAAGATGGCTTTGAAGCGATTGAAGTTTGTCAAAAATTCCATCCAGATTTAGTGATGATGGATATCCAATTGCCATTGTTGGATGGTTTGACAGCTAGTAAAAAAATATTAGATGATGGATTGACCTATAGTGTTATTCTTTTGTCTGGTTTTACAGATGAGCACTATGTTCAAAAGGCTAAACAATGTGGAACAAGTGCTTATCTAGTTAAACCTCTAGATGCAAAATCCCTCATTCCAATGGTGGAAGTCTGTTTAGAAAAAGGCCGCGAATCCTATGCATTAAAAGAAGAAACCCAAAAATTAGCGAAAAAAATTGAAGATCGGATTTTAATTGAAAAAGCGAAGGGACTTTTGATGCAGCAGAACCATTTATCTGAACCGGAGGCCTTTAAGCAAATTCGTACAATCAGTATGCAAAAACGCGTGCCGATGATTGAAATTGCGAAATTGCTATTGATGCATGATGAATTATAGAGAAAAAATGAAGATTCTCTGCGAGGAGCAAACCGATCTTGAACCCGCAGCAGTATCTTACCTTATTCAACAGGCTGAGCAATTAGAAAAACGGCAACAATATCAGCAGGAAGATGTCTTTATTGATGTGCGAAGCTTGGGGCAGGCTAATCAAGCTTTGGTGATCTATCATAAAAAACCGCTTAGCCAACCTAGTCTCTATAAAGACGAGGTGGTTGGTGATTTGGCCGATTTAAGCAATGAACCCGGGGTGATTCGTACCTTAGAAACTGGTCTAGCTTCTGTAGGCTTGACCGCCCTATCCCAAGAGGGACTGATGATTTATCAGACTGTCTATCCGATTACTTGGGAGGGACGAGTTATAGGGACTTTAATTATCGAAATGCCACCGCCCCCACTCCCATCTTCATTTCCAATGCAGGAATCTTCACAGGTTCCTTGGGAAGAAGAACTCCCAGGATTTTTAGAACATTTGGACAATCTGATTTTTGTATTTAATGGAGAGGGAACCTTGATTTTTGCGAATGCTAAAGCTCGTCATCTGTATGCTGGGTATCTGGGCTACAAGGATCCCCTCCCGGGAATGCATTATGATAATTTAGTGCTGGACACATTGACTTTTGAGGATTTGTTGTTTCATAACCAAGTTCAAGGTTTGGAAATCGAGGAAGTTCGTGTTCCGTATGGGGGATATTTCTTTCAATTAAAACGTCAGTTCATGTCCAATGGATTTCTATTAATGGAGTGTCGAGATGTGAGTGAGATTTGGCAGCTTCAAAAACAAATTGAAGAGCAACAGATGAGCTTGCGAGAGATTAACCACCGTGTCAAAAACAACTTACAAACTTTGGTATCCTTATTGCGTTTACAGGCTCATCAGACAGATAATGTTCTTGTGGAACAGGCATTGGAGCAGAGTGTTCACAGAATTTTATCAATAGCCAATATTCATGACCTCTTATCAGCAGAAAAGGGAAATCAAATGGCCGTTCGTCCCCTGTTGTTACGGGTCTTGGAGACAGTCCGACGGTCTTTTGGTCAGGAATTTATCCAAGTAGTTTGGCAAGTAGATCCAGATTATGAACTCGATTCAAGTCGAGCGACGGCTTTAGCCTTGATTGTGAATGAATTATTGCAAAATTCATTTGAGCATGCCTTTCCAAAAAAACAATTGAATTCGCAAATTCGGTTGCATTTATCGAGGAAAGATGGTATTATTAAATTATTGATAACTGACAATGGTAGCGGTTACAATGTCAAACAAGGTTTTGCAGAAGGCCATCTTGGTCTCATTTTGGTAAAACGCTTTGTTGAAGATAAGTTGTCCGGTAGATTGGACGTTCAATCAAGTCCCCGTGGGACAAGGACACGCATCACTTTTCATGAATAAGATAACTCTCTACAATGGTGTAGGGACGGTAAGAAGCAAAGACGCTTAGAGAATAGATCCATTTATGGACCTAGTTCTTTAAGCGTATTTTTTTGGAGGTATTCCATGTCAGAAAAAATACTGAGTGTCGGGTTAGATATTGGGACAGCTACAACACAACTAGTTCTTTCCCAATTAACGATCGAAAACATAGCCTCAGTTTTTACGATTCCTCGTGTGTATATTACAGACAAAGAGGTGTTGCACAAAAGTGAGATTATGTTCACTCCTCTATTGGATAACCATTTGATAGAAGCCGAACAAATCAAGACTTTTGTTCAAAAAGAATACAAGCGTGCAGGGATTAGCCGCGAAGATATTCAAATGGGAGCTGTTATTATTACAGGGGAATCGGCACGTAAGGATAATGCCAGTCAAGTGCTAGAAGCCTTGAGTGGCTACGCTGGGGACTTTGTTGTAGCCACGGCAGGTCCAGATTTGGAAAGTATTATTGCTGGAAAAGGAGCATGTAGTCATCTATACTCAGAAACCCATCATACATCGGTGGTAAATATTGACATTGGTGGGGGAACTTCTAATTATGCCCTCTTTCGAGAAGGAGAAGTTCAGGACACTGCATGTTTTGATATTGGTGGTCGATTAATAAAGTTGGATCCGAGCAGCCAGATTATTCATTACATTGCACCAAAACTGCAAGAAATTATCAAGCAGGAACAGTTGCAACTGACAGTCGGTCAACCGCTGAATCGTGCAGATCTCGATCGCTTGTTGGGAATTTTGGTCGAAGTGATGGAGGAATCTGTTGGTCTTCCAGGTCAGAGTCCTTATTTTGATCTATTGGTGACCAATCATGCCTTAAAAAAAGGACAAGAGATTAGTTGTGTATCTTTTTCAGGAGGTGTCGCAGATGCGATTGCTCTTGCTGAGCAAGAAATCGATGACTTTTTATACGGAGATATTGGTATCTTACTAGGACGAGCGATTGCCCAGTCGGCTATTTTTAAAGAAAAAGAAATTGTTCAATCAGCAGAGACGATTCGAGCCACTGTAGTCGGAGCAGGTAGTCACACGACAGATGTTAGTGGAAGTACGATTACTTATATAGCTGATATTTTACCGCTAAAAAATATGCCTGTTTTGAAGATGTCTGATGAGGATGAAGCTTGTGATCAGGGACAATTGGGAATGCGGATTCGTGAAAAATTACAATGGTTCCAACTGGAAAATCAGGTTCAACAAATTGCGCTAGCTTTTAAGGGCAAGAAAAGTCCAACTTTTGTAGAGGTTGAAGCCTATGCAGATGCGATTGTTGAAGGGATGGCAGCCAGTATTGAGGAAGGTTATCCTCTAATTGTTGTTGTAAGAGAAGATATGGCGAAGGTGTTGGGACAATGTCTCTATGCTCGGCTTCCCCAAGATTACCCTTTTGTCTGTATTGATTCGGTTGATGTCCAAAATGGAGACTACCTAGATATTGGAAGACCTATTGTGGAGGGCTCTGTTCTCCCAGTTATTGTGAAAACATTAGTATTTGATTCCTAAAGGAGGAAGCGATTCATGATTTTAAAAACAAAATTATTTGGTCGTGTCTATGAATTTTCGTCAGTGAAAGAAGTTCTAGCCAAGGCTAATGAGTATAAGTCAGGGGACCAGTTAGCAGGTGTGGCTGCACAGTCTGCGGAAGAGCGTGTAGCGGCTAAGGTTGTTCTGGCACAATTAACGCTTGCGGATTTATTTAACAATCCTGTTGTTCCTTATGAAGAAGATGAGGTTACACGGATTATTATTGATGATGTCAACCTTCGTACTTATGAAAAAATTAAACATTGGACTGTTGAAGAATTACGGGAATGGATTTTAGATACAAATACGAAGAATGTCGACATTCAATGGATTTCTCGTGGTTTAACATCAGAAATGGTGGCTGCTGTTGCAAAATTGATGACCAATCTTGATTTGATTGTAGCAGCTAAGAAAATTGTGATTACCAAAACAGCCAATACAACTATTGGAGTTCCGGGTACATTTTCTTCCCGCCTGCAGCCCAACCATACAACGGATGATCCAGATGGAATCATGGCTTCTACTATGGAAGGATTTGCTTATGGTTGTGGGGATGCCTTGTTAGGATTGAACCCAGTTGATGATTCAGTTGAAAGTACCAAACGGGTTCTCCATAAATTTAATGACTTTATTGAGGAATATCAAATTCCAACTCAGCACTGTGTCTTAGCTCACGTTACGACTCAAATTGAAGCTATGAATCAGGGAGCTCCGACAGGATTGGTATTCCAGTCTATTGCTGGATCTGAGAAAGGGAACACCGCTTTTGGTTTTGATGCTAAAACGATTCAAGAAGCGCGTGATACAGCTCTTAAAGTTGGTTCTGCTGCAGGTCCGAATGTCATGTATTTTGAGACTGGACAAGGTTCTGAGTTGTCATCCGATGCTCATTATGATGCCGATCAGGTAACTATGGAAGCTCGTTGTTATGGTTTTGCGAAGCATTATGATCCTTTCCTTGTGAATACAGTTGTTGGTTTTATCGGACCTGAGTACTTATATGATTCTAAACAAGTTATTCGTGCTGGTTTAGAAGACCATTTTATGGGTAAATTGTCTGGTATCTCGATGGGATGTGATATCTGTTATACCAACCATATGAAGGCTGACCAAAATGATGCGGAAAACCTTCTTGTACTTTTGGGGGCAGCAAATGTTAACTACATTATGGCTATCCCACATGGCGATGACATCATGTTGAATTATCAAACAACTGGATATCATGAGACAGCTACTATGCGCGACTTATTAGATAAACGACCAATTAAGGAATTCGAAGAGTGGATGGAAAAAATGGGTCTCATGGAAAATGGTCGCCTAACTGCCTTGGGTGGTGATGGATCTGTCTTTATGCAAAGCAAGTAAAAGGAGGTAGAAGAGTGGACGAACTACAATTAAAGGAAATGATTCGAACTCTCTTGAGTGAGATGGTTGATTCAGATAAGGAAGAGACTCCGATTCAAGCAGAGCCTCTAAAGCAGACAGGGACTGTCTCTGTTGAGAGTCAAGTTGAGGATGGCTTTATTGATGATATCACAGAAGTAGATATTCAAGAGCAATTTTTGGTTCCAAATGCTGTTAATGAAGAGGCCTACCGTAAGATTAAAAAATTTACACCAGCACGACTTGGTTTATGGCGGGCAGGTACTCGGTATAAAACACAATCTGTCCTACGTTTTCGGGCAGATCATGCGGCAGCGCAAGATGCAGTCTTTTCATACGTGTCTCCAGACTTTGTTGAAGAAATGGGCTTTATTCCGGTTCACACATCTGCATCTAGTAAAGATGAGTACTTGACACGCCCAGATTTGGGACGGATTTTTCCAGAGGATCAGCAAGCTATTATTCAGGAAAAATGCAAACGAAATCCCAAAGTTCAGATTATTGTAGGGGATGGTCTAAGTTCCTCGGCTATTGAAGCAAATCTTAAAGATTTTTTACCAGCTTTGAAGCAAGGACTAACCATGTTTGGTTTGGATTTTTCAGAGGTTCTCTTCATTAAACATGCCAGAGTTGGGGCGATGGATCATATCGCAGAGTTAACTGGAGCAGAAGTTGTATGTATGCTTGTTGGAGAACGTCCTGGTCTTGTAACAGCTGAATCCATGAGTGCATATATTGCTTATAAACCTTGGATTGGAATGCCAGAAGCTAAGCGGACTGTTTTGTCTAATATCCATAAAGGAGGAACGCCGGCTGTAGAAGCTGGAGCTTATGTAGCAGAAATCATTAAGAAGATTTTGGATCATAAAAAATCAGGTGTTGATTTAAAAGGATAGAAGGAGAATAGAATGGTCAAACAGGAACGGTTAGGTGCTAGCGTATTGACATCGTTGCTAATTCCGAATGTTGATGCAGCCTTAGCAGCCTCTTTGGAGCTTAAACCTCATCATCGGAGTGTGGGGGTTGTGACCTCTGATTGTGATGATGTTACGTATGTAGCTTTGGATGAAGCAACTAAGGCAGTGGATGTTGAGATCGTCTATGCGAAAAGCATGTATGCAGGAGCTGGAAATGCTTCTACAAAACTGGCTGGGGAAGTTATTGGCATTATTGCTGGACCAAACCCAGAAGAAGTTCGTAGTGCTTTGGATGTGATTGTCTATGAGATTGAAAATGGAGCAAGCTTCTACAGTGCCAATGAAGATAACAGCATTCCTTATTTTGCTCACTGTATTGCACGATCAGGTTCTTATCTTTCTCAAGCAGCGAATGCTGAGGAAGGAACAGCAATTGCTTATTTGATTGCTCCTCCAGCTGAAGCAGTAGTTGGTTTGGATGCAGCTCTAAAAGCTGCAGATGTTCAAATTGGTGCTTTTTATGGACCACCAAGTGAAACAAACTTTGCAGGTGGATTATTGGTCGGCAGTCAGTCTGCTTGCCGGGCTGCTTGTGATGCTTTTGCGAGAGTCGTCGAGCAAATTGCGGATAATCCAAAAACCTACTAGATAAGGGGAGATTTGTATGACACAAAAAGCACTTGGCTTAATTGAAGTAGAGGGCTTCTTAGGTGCGGTTGTGGCGGCTGATCTTGCTCTAAAAACGGCTGATGTTCGTTTGATTCAAGCGGAAACTGTTAAGGCTGGATTGAAAAATGTCCAGATTATGGGAGATGTAGGAGCCGTAAAGGCGGCCATTGAGGCGGTGAAATCCGAGTTAGGGCAAGAACCTTACTTTATTTCGAGTCATGTCATTGCCCGTATGGATTCTCAAACAGAGCAATTGTTATTCTCGAATCCAGTAGAAGGTCAGGATGTTGAAGAAGAAACGGTCGTTTTAGAGGAGACTCCTGTAGCAGTAACAGAACACGAAGAGACTCAACAAAGAGTTCTCAAATACGAACGGTTGAAGCTAGAGGGTATGACGGTGGTTAAGTTGCGTAGCCTAGCCTACCAGGAGCCGGCTATTGGGCTCACTAAAAAAGAGATAAAATTCGCTCATAAAGCAATCTTACTAGAAGCTTTAGAAAAAATAGAAAAGGAGTAGGCGTCTATGTATATTGAAGATAAGGACTTGGCGTCAATCCAGGAAGTAAGAAATCTGATCCGGACGGCAAAGAAGGCTCAGAAAGAGTTGGCCCAATGGAATCAAGAACAGATTGATACCCTGGTAAAGGTCGTCACCAAGGCCTGCTATGATAAACGAGAATATCTAGCTAAACTAGCTGCTCAAGAGACTGGTTTTGGTCGTTGGGAAGATAAGGTGTTAAAAAATGCCTTGGCTTCTCAAGGAGTATACGAAGAAATTAAGCATCAAAGAACAGTTGGTGTTTTATCGGAAGATGCTAAAACGGGACTAACAGAAGTAGCTGTACCGGTTGGAGTTATTGCAGGGTTAATCCCTTCTACAAATCCAACCTCCACAGTTATCTATAAGGCATTGTTAGCTCTTAAAACAGGGAATAGTATTATCTTTTCTCCGCATCCCAATGCCCTTAAGAGTATTGAGGCAACTGTTGAGATTATTCAAGAGGCAGCTAAATCAGTTGGTTGTCCACCAGGAGCCGTCTCATCCATTCACCGTGTCTCTATTCCGGCAACGAATGAATTGATGCGGCATAAGGATACTAACCTTATTTTAGCAACAGGTGGAACAGCCATGGTACGAGCAGCCTACTCTTCTGGTACACCAGCAATTGGAGTAGGACCAGGAAATGGGCCAGCCTATATTGAGTCAACTGCAGATATCTCTCATGCAGTCCAACAAATCTTGGATTCAAAAACCTTTGATAATGGAGTGATTTGTGCTTCTGAACAATCTGTGATTGTTGAAGAGTCTAATAAAGAAGCTGTCATTGCAGAATTTAAACGTCAAGGAGCTTATTTTGTTCCTGCAGAAGATGCTAAAAAATTAGGAGCCTTTGTTATTCAGCCAAATGGAATGATGAATCCAAAAATGGTTGGGAAGCCAGCGCCTTTAATTGGGGAAATGGCTGGAATATCGGTACCAGCAGATGCACGAGTCTTGATTGCAGAAGAAACTGGAGTTGGTAAAGGTCATCCATTCTCCTTGGAAAAACTTGGGCCGGTTCTTGGTTTTTACACCGTTAAAAATTGGGAAGAAGCTAGTGATTTAGCCAATCGTATCTTGAACAATGAAGGTGCAGGTCATACTTTTGCTATTCATAGTCAAAATCAGGATATTATTCGTGAGTTTAGCTTACGGACTCCGGTATCTAGACTTTTAGTTAATACTGGATCTGCCCTTGGTGGAGTTGGTGCCACAACCGCCTTGTTCCCATCCTTCACTTTAGGGTGTGGAGCGATAGGAGGAAGTTCAACTTCTGATAATATCAGTCCTATGAATTTGATTAATATCCGCCGCATTGCTAGTGGTCAGCGGAATTTAGCCGATTTACGGAAGACTGAAAATCAAGTAGTAGAGGTTGTAAAAGAACTTAAATCTGAAAGCTCATTCAGCGATGAGGACTTAATCGAAACCCTCGTTGCAAAAGTTTTAGAAAAATTAACATAAAAGGAGAATAGAAGATGAATGCAAATGCACTTGGAATGGTAGAAACAAAAGGACTTGTAGGCGCAATTGAAGCAGCAGATGCGATGGTCAAAGCAGCTAATGTAACGTTGGTTGGAAAAGAACAAATTGGTGCTGGTTTGGTAACGGTTATGGTTCGTGGGGATGTTGGTGCAGTTAAGGCTGCGACAGATGCAGGCGCAGCAGCAGCAGAAAATGTAGGAGAATTAGTCTCTGTTCATGTAATCCCACGTCCTCACACTGAGGTTGAAGTTATTTTGCCTGGAAGCAAATCTGAATAAGTTTACAGAATTAGGAAACATTTTAAATAAAAAGGAGAATAGAAGATGAATGCAAACGCACTTGGAATGGTAGAAACAAAAGGACTTGTAGGCGCAATTGAAGCAGCAGATGCGATGGTCAAAGCAGCTAACGTGACTTTAGTTGGAAAAGAACAAATTGGTGCTGGTTTGGTAACAGTTATGGTTCGTGGGGATGTTGGTGCAGTTAAGGCTGCGACAGATGCAGGAGCAGCAGCAGCAGAAAATGTAGGGGAATTAATCTCTGTACACGTTATTCCACGTCCACACTCTGAAGTAGAAGTTATCCTTCCAAAATAGGAAGCAAGGGGGAGGGACCGGAATAGAAACTGGTCCCTTCATGTTCCCTTGAGGGTAGGAAAGGAAGTGACTGTATGACTCTGTATACAGAAGCACGAATTCGCAAAATGATGCGGGAATTAGATTTGGAAGCTTCAGGGCAGTTGCTCTTAGAAGCGGGATCCATTTTGACTCCTTCTGCTAAAAGCTTCCTCAGAGACCGTCGCATGAACGTTTCATGGAAAGAAGCTAAATCTTCGGAAAAAACGGATTTTCTATCTCTACCCACAGACACTTTGTTTCGCTTGGAGAAAGTCTATCCTTATTTTTTAAAAGCTCAAAAAGTCTTAAGGCAGTATTATTTGCTTGATAAAGAAGAAAAATTGATTCATTACTTCCATCAACTTCAAACGTTGAGAAAAGGGAAAGAATTAGAACTAGAAATGTCTGTAATTTTCGCAGATGACAGTGCTGACCGACTTATGAATCAAGTTTTGGAGAAGCCAATCTGGGCATTGGAGCTCTATCAATTATCGATAGAGTTGAACCAAATTTATTGTGAATATGAATTAGCTTGGTCAACCGAATCCCAAAATCGGCATGAACAATTTTTGAGACAGTTAAAAAAAATAGTGGGTGGAATTCAAAGCTTGATTGTGGAGTGAGGAAATGCAATGAAATTAGAAACATTGATTGAAAAAGTAGCTGAACGGGTTCAAGAGCAACTAGATTCTAGTTTTGAAATTGAAGCCAGTGGCCGTCATGTCCATCTGAGCCAGAAAGATTTGGAGAGTCTTTTTGGACCAGGATATGAATTAACGAAGATGAAGGACTTATCCCAACCAGGTCAATACGCAGCACAAGAAAGAGTGACTCTGATTGGTCCGAAAGGTATCTTTCGAAATGTAGTCATCTTAGGACCTGTTCGGAAGGAATCACAAGTAGAAGTTTCTGCGACAGACTGTTTGCAATTGGGAATTCAAGCACCTGTGAGAGAGAGTGGTGATATTGAAGGCACACCTGGAATTGTTCTTGTGAATGGAAATCGCACAGTTTCTTTGGACAAAGGATTGATTGTTGCCAAGAGGCATATCCATATGACACCAGAGGATGCAGAACGCTTAGGTGTTTCAAATCATGAAATTGTCCAGGTTCGAGCAGAGGGGCAACGCCCGCTTATTTTTGATGATGTGGTGGTTCGGGTTAGTCCACAATTTGCGACTTACATGCATATAGATTATGATGAAGCCAATGCTGCAGGATTTGTTAAAGGTATGCGTGGTCGTATCGTAAAGATTTCAAAAACATAGGAGATGGCTTATGACACAAATTGAAGATCTTATTCAAGCTGTGACAGACCGCCTCTTAGAAAAATTGACTGTAGAAACTGCCAGTAAGGAGTCAGAAAAGGTTTATGTTTTTGGCTCAGAGGACTGTAAGCGTCAGATTCAAAATTTGGGTTTTGAAGTGGTAGAAGATGCCCAACAAGGGAAGGTTTTGGTTATTGAATCTTTAGCAGATGCTGCCGTTTTCCGTTTGGCTAATCTTTGTCCACTGACAACCTTAGAAGAATGGATTTTGCAGGCTCTGCAGCAGGGAAAAGCGGTTTTTGTTTTAGGAGCTATGCCGACTGTGCAAGGCTCTACTAAGGCTCTGCGGACTAGTATTGGAAACGCGAATCAAACAGTTTGTTCATTTGGATTACGATTTACAGATGTTGAGGGTTTGAAAGGATTTTTACAGCGGAAAGAAGTCACACCTAAAAATGGAAAACGTAGATTGTTAACAGAGGAGAAAGCCCAATCCCTTGGCTTATTACCGGGTGATCACCTGGATGCCAAAAACTGGCTTATTACTCCGTTAGCTCGTGATTTTTTACGTCGAAATAGGATTAGGATAGATGAATAAGGAGTGGGGAGATGTTTGTCGGTAAAGTCAAGGGTAGCCTATGGGCTACTCGAAAAGAGGAAGCCTTGAATGGTTTGAAGTTTTTAGTTGTTGAACGCCAATTAAATGACCAGCAAACAGATCCCGCTCATGTGATTGCGGCAGATTTAATTGGGGCTGGCCAAGGTGATTTGGTATTGGTTACGACAGGAAGTAGTGCCCGTGTGGCCCTGGATAAGACCGATGTGCCAATTGATATGCTGGTTGTTGGAATCATCGATAAGGTAGCTTATGAAGATGATAATTAGAAAGGAAAGCAAATGAGTATCAATGAGATAATCATTTATGTAATGGTCCTTTTTCTACTGATTGGAGCAGTTGATAAGTGTATCGGTGGAAAATTGGGACTGAGTGAGCAGTTTGAAGAAGGGATTATGGCCATGGGTGCCTTGGCTTTATCTATGGCTGGGATTATGGTCGTAGCTCCTCTATTAGCTGATTTATTAAAGCCAATTATTGTTCCAATTTATGGATTGGTTGGTGCGGATCCCTCTATTTTTGCGACAACTTTTATTGCCAATGATATGGGAGGTGCTCCCTTGGCTTTGAGTTTGGCAGAGAATGAAGAGGTCGGAAAATTTGCAGCCTATGTTCTTGGCTCTATGATGGGTCCAACTTTGGTGTTTACAATTCCAGTTTCTCTTGGAATCATTGAAAAAGAAGATCGCCCTTTATTAGCACGTGGTATTCTCTATGGTTTGGTTACGGTTCCTATCGGTTGTTTAATTGGAGGTCTTTTAGTACCAGGATTGGGCTTTGGCACACTACTGATTAATTTAATTCCAATTATTATCGTATCCGCACTAATCTTCCTTGGTCTAGTTATGGCACCTGAAAAAATGATTAAGGGATTTGAGGTTTTTGGACAAATTATTGTGACCATTGCAACTCTTGGTTTAGCTTTTGGAGCAGCGCAACTCTTAACAGGAAATGAGTGGCTTTTGAGTCTTTATCCGAGCGGAGCGGAGACTTTGGTAGAAGCCTTTGAAGTTGTCGGAACAATTGCAGTTACCCTAGCGGGAGCCTTTGGCTTGGTAGCAGTCTTTACTAAAGTAGCCAGCAAACCTTTAGCAAAGGTTGGTCAATCTCTGGGTGTCAACGATGTCGCAGCTGCAGGTTTGGTTGCGTCCTTGGCCAATAATATTGCTATGTTCCAAATGATGAAAGATATGGATAACCGTGGAAAAATTATTAATGTGGCCTTTGCGGTATCTGCTTCTTTCGTAATTGGAGACCATCTTGGTTTTACAGCAGGACAAAGCCCAGATATGATTTTCCCAATGATGGTTGGAAAAATTGTAGGAGGAGTGACTGCTGTTATTCTAGCCTTTATTTTGACAAAATCTATGAAGAAAGAAGGGTAGCCTATGAGTTCTGTTAACCGTGACATGTTAGAAAAACTGGTTCGTCAGATTATTCTCGAAGAATTAGCAACAGAGCCATCTGATAAAAAAGTCAGTAAAGCAGGAGTTATTTCCCTAGCAGTTAATCAAATAGATGTAAGACCGGAAGATCGACTAGACACTGGAAACGCTCAAGATCAGGTTTATACGAGAGATTTAGTAAGTTTGGAAGAAAGTCCACGCTTGGGCTTTGGTCTCATGACCATGGAAGACACTACTTTCCCTTGGCATCTTGATTATGATGAAGTTGACTATATTATTGACGGTCAATTAGATATTATTGTTGGGGATGAGGTTATGTCAGCAGGACCGGGACAAGCCCTCTTCATTCCGAAAGGGAGTGACATTCAATTTTCTGTAAAAGGAAAAGCCCGCTTTGTTTACATTACATATCCTGCTGACTGGCAGAATAGTTAAAAGAAGTACGGATTCTCCTCAGGCATATGGTGAATCCGTCTTTTTTAGAAGGAGGACAAGATGCAATTAGAGAGTTCTTACCCTTTTCCAAATGGTATGCGAACAAACAATCGCCTAGTTTTAGCCCCTCTGACTATTAGTGCCAGTTTAGCGGGTGGAATTGTGTCAGATGAAGATTTAGCTTTTTATCGGCGACGTGCTGGTAGTGCAGGTTTACTGATTACAGGTAGTGCTTATGTCCATCCTCTAGGACAGGCTTATGCGAATAGCTTTAGTGTAGCTGACGATGATAAGATTCCAGGTCTAGCAAAACTAGCCGAGGCTATGAAATCTCAGGGGAATCTGGCGATTCTGCAAATTTATCATGGGGGACGGATGGTTCCAGCTACTCTTATCGACTCACAACCAGTTGCACCAAGTGCGATTGCTGCTGAACATGGGGAAGTAACGGTTCCTAAATCTCTAACCAATACTCAAATCGAGGAATTGCTGCAAGATTTCTTGGCTGCGATTCGTCGTGCCATCGCAGCAGGTTTTGATGGTGTGGAACTTCATGGAGCCAATACATATTTGATCCAACAATTTTTATCGCCTCATTCGAACCGTCGACAAGATAAATGGGGAGGGACTTTAAATAATCGCATGCGATTTGCCAAAACCCTCGTTAAGCGAGCACGGCAATTGATTGACCAAGAGAGTCCGAATTCCTTTTTATTGGGGTATCGTTTCTCTCCAGAAGAAATTGAAGTTCCAGGGATTGAACTCAAGGATAGTTTAGCATTGATTGATCAGTTGATTCGTTTAGGAATTGATTATCTCCATGTGTCAATGGATCATTTATGGCAATCTTCCTTGCGAAAAACAGAGGAAAATACTCCAGTCATCTTAGCCATTCGCGACAAGATAAATGGACGTGTACCTCTTATCGGGGTCGGTAAAGTGAGGAATGCTGAAGACTATAAAGAGGCATTGAAGTCAGGCATTCCCCTTCTATCCATGGGAACGAGCTTATTGTTGGAACCGGACTGGTTAGAACTCTATCAATCAAAAACGGAATCAGAGATTCGGACTTACTTGGATGAGGAAAATCTGGCAGATTTAGCTTTACCTCAAAACTTTGTAAGGGACTATGGAAGTTACTATTCAAAACCTTAGTAGCGTTAAAAGGAGAACATTATGAATTGGAAAACAACAGCTGTTTTATTATGCGGAGCTAGCCTACTTTTAGGTGCTTGTCAGGCGGACATGAAAAAGGAAGAAACGAAATCTGATAAGGTGGAGCAATCTCAAACGCGTCAAAAAGGTCAAGAGATTTTGATGACTGGAAATTGGGATTCCAAAGCCCATGCACGCCTAACACAGATTATTCAAGAGTATGGGAAGGACTCTCCAAACTATTCAGAGGAGGCTCGACCTTACGCAGTCTTTGACTGGGATAATACAACCATCATTAATGATATTGGTGAATCCACTTTTGTTTATCAAATTGAGAACTTGGCCTTTAAAGCAACTCCTGAAGAATTTGGGGCGATTATTCGAACACAGGTTCCAGAGGAAGTTTTCAGTGAGGATTATCAGAACAAAGCAGATCAGTCCATTTCCATTACAGAAATTGGAGCTGACCTAGAAGCGGATTACCAATATCTTTATCAGGAATACAAAGGTTTTGAAGGTGGAAAAAGTTTAGAAGAAATCCAAAAAACAGATCAGTACAAGGATTTCAGAGCTAAACTTCTCTTCTTATATGAAGCGATTGGGGATACGTTTAGCTCAGATATTTCTTATCCATGGGTGACTTATTTCTATGCAGGAATGACATCCGAGGAAGTTCAAAAGCTATCGAAGGAATCCATTACTAAATCATTAAACGATGAGTTAGTGTTTGAAACTTGGGAGAGCCCAGCAAGTCACAAAGGGCAAGCAGGACAGGTTGAAATTGAATTTAAGCGTGGTATTCGGACGGTCAAAGAAGTCCAAGACCTTTATCAAACATTGATGAAAAATGGAATTGATGTTTATGTCAATTCTGCTTCTTACTATGATGTGATTATACCGTTTGCAACTTCTAAAGAATATGGATACGGTGTACCAGAAGAACAAATTTTTGCGATGCGTCTTTCTAAAACAGAGGATGGTAAGATTCTGCCTGAATTAGATTCAGCGTATCCGCAAACGCAGGGAAGTGGTAAGACTGAGACAATTAACCAGTTTATGGCTCCAAAACAAGGGGATAGCCAACCGATTTTGATTGCCGGAGACAGTAATGGGGACTATGCGATGCTCAGTGATTTCCCAGAATTAAAAATGGGCTTAATTTTCAATCTCTTACGTAACCCTGAAAAAGGGATTGGTTTGTTAGCCAAAGAAGCTGCAGCCGATTATGATAAAGACCAACCGCTTTATTATTTGCAAGGCCGTGACGAGAATAAGGGAGTTTTAATTTCAGGTCAGAAAACTATTAAATTGGGTAAAGATGAAGCTGAATTATTAAAAGATTAGATGGAGGAAAAGACCAGGATTCATATTCTGGTCTTTTTAACAATTGTTATGAGAAATTTTCTTTCTTACAGCTTTGTAAGAAAGTAGGAATTTTTGTAAGAATCCTCTCTTATACTTTGTTCTATAATGATAGTAACGACAGATGAAAGAGGAAGTTTTATGTTATTAGAAATTAATCATTTAGAAAAGGTTTATCGAACTCGTTTTTCCAAAGAAGAAACACGCGCCCTCCAGGATGTTGACTTCAAAGTCGAAGAAGGGGAATTTATTGCCATTATGGGAGAAAGTGGGTCTGGTAAGACAACCTTACTCAATATTCTTGCAACCTTAGACAAACCAACCCGTGGTTCGGTGGTACTCAATAATCAGGATATTACTCAGATTAAAGAAGGTAAATTGGCAGATTTTCGTCTCCAAAATCTCGGCTTTGTCTTTCAAGATTTCAATCTCTTAGATACCTTAACGGTTCAGGATAATATTTTCCTACCACTAGTGTTAGCGCGCAAGAAGTTTTCTGAAATGGAGCAAGGCTTAGCTCATTTGGCTCCACAGCTAGGGATTCAAGACTTATTACAAAAGCGTCCGTTTGAGCTTTCAGGAGGTCAGAAGCAGCGGGTAGCTATTGCTCGCAGTTTGATTACACAACCACAGCTCGTCTTAGCCGATGAGCCAACAGCTGCTCTTGATTATCGGAATTCTGAAGATTTACTACATCTATTTGAGGCTATTAATGAGGCTGGTCAGACCATTCTTATGGTAACCCATTCAGCTAATGCCGCTAGTCATGCTAAGCGCGTGCTTTTTATCAAGGATGGCCGGATTTTCCATCAACTTTATAAGGCTGGAAAAAGCAATCAAGATTTTGCTAAAGAAATATCCTTGAATATGTCTGCCTTGTTAGGAGGTGAGTAGATGTTCTACCTCAAACTTGCCCTTCAAAACATTCGTAATTCCATCCGTGTTTTTGCCCCATTTGTCCTTGCCAGTTTAGTTCTCTTTACGATTATCTCCTCCATGTTTGGACTTATGTTTAGCCCTGTGATGACATCAATGGGATCTGGAGCAGTTAGCCTAGGTTTAGGGCTCTTTGTTTTGACTATTTTCAGTTTAATTATGGAAATTTATAGTTATAATTTCCTAATGCAACAAAGGTCAAGAGAATTCGGTCTCTATAATATGCTTGGGATGAATAAGAAAAAGGTTGCTCTGATTGCCAGTATCGAGCTAATACTACTTTTCTTGGCGATTCTATTATTAGGATCCATTCTAGGGACCGTTTTTTCCAATGTTCTTTATTTAATTTTTGTTAATTTGGTGGGTTACAGTGAGCTTCACTTTAGTGTTGATCCCTTAGCGTTTGTTTACTCAGCTTTCTTATTTGGAGGGATTTTCCTTGTTTTGGAATTCTTGGCCATTCGAAAAATTGGAAAAACAAATCCATTGATTCTATTCCGCAGTAGTGAAAAAGGTGAGAAGGAGCCAAAGGGAAATATCTTACTGGCTGCTTTGGGAATTCTAAGTTTGGGGACAGGTTACTACCTTTCCCTCAGTTCCAAAGAGACAGGAGTTGGAATTATTTATCTCTTTTTCCTGGCTGTTTTATTAGTAATTGCTGGAACCTATTTATTCTATATTAGCTTTATGACATGGTTGCTCAAGAGACGTCGGAAAAATAAACGGTATTTCTATCAACCAGAACATTTTATTACCACCTCTCAAATGATTTTCCGAATGAAACAGCATGCGACAGGTCTAGCCAACATTACACTCCTAGCGGTAATGTCTTTTGTAACTATCGCTACCACAACCTCACTCTACACAGGGATGCAAGGAATTACGGATAATCTTTATCCAAGAGAAGCGAGTCTCGATCTTATTGTTGAAAGTCGTGAGGAAGCTAAGGAAGCCTATCAACAAACAGTTCTTGCTAATTTCCCAGACTCTGCTAGAAATGTTGAGGACTTGCTATTCTTCCAAACTGCGATCATTTATGATGGTGGTGAAGAGATTGCGATTACAGAAGGAAGCATTGCAAATTCAAGCACTAGCAATCCATACTATACCTATGTGGTTACTCAAGATGATTTTAGAAAACTAGGAAATGAACTCCCACATTTAGACATGAATCAAGTAGCTGTTATCCAAGGAAGTCAGAATCCAAGCTTGAAAAGAGTGCAATTAGGAGAACAGGTCTTTGAAACGCTAGCAGCTCCTTCAGATTCTAAACTTCCTGGATTATCGAATGCTTTAAACGCCATGGTTTTTGTTGTACCAAATGATGCTGTTTTAACTGCATTTAAAGACTTATATGAACTGCCTTTAACCTATCGTGTCTTTGCTGATATTAGTAAAGCAGAGATTGATGCAGTGGCTGAAAAAGCAGGTGATGTAGCACTTGTTCAAGATGAATCTGGTAAGTGGACCGCAGAAGTCTTCCATATACAAGATTTTTCCAATATGCTATTAGGTTTTACAGGTGGTTTCCTCTTTACGGGATTTCTACTTGGAATCAGTTTTCTACTAGGGGCAGCTTTGATTATTTATTACAAACAATACTCTGAAGGTCACGAAGATAAGAAATCTTATAAGATCTTACAGGAAGTTGGTATGAGCCAGGCAGCTGTTAAAAAGGCCATCAATTCACAAGTCTTGCTGGTATTCTTTATGCCACTCGGAATGGCAACCCTACATTTTATAGCCTCTTTGGTCATGCTGAAACAAATGCTGGCTCTATTCGGAGTGAATTCTTCAAGCATGATTTATACGGTTAGTGCGGTGACTCTTTTGTCCATTGGTATCCTGTACTATGTCATTTACAAGCTAACCAGCCGCACCTACTACCGTATTATTGAACGATAAACTGAAAAGTCGGAGATTTTTGTCTCCGGCTTTTTAAGGGTAAATTTTCGGTTATCTTTTTGTTTTTCTGATAAAAGGTGTTAGAATGTCAATATGAAACAAAGTGTCGTATACATTGTTGAGGATGATACCTTCATTGTCGATCTTCTCAAGCAACATTTAGGTCAGAATCACCAAGTTATGAGTGTGCAGAATTTTCGTGCAGTGAGCCAAGAAGTTGCAGAAATCCAGCCAGATATTATTTTGATGGATATTAGTTTACCTTACTATAACGGTTTTTACTGGACTACGGAGATTCGTAAAAGTATGACCATGCCCATTATTTTTATATCTTCTAGTGATGACGAGATGAATGCGGTGATGGCTATGAATATGGGCGGGGATGATTTTGTGACCAAGCCATTCTCCTTGGAAATTCTAGATGCCAAAATTGGGGCTTTTTTACGGCGGGTTCATCAATTTGCACCTGTTCAAGATTATAGTGTGGATGATTTTCATCTGAGTTTGGAGGGGCGCTTGCGACGGGGACAAGAGCAGGTACAGCTTACCCCAACGGAAACGCGAATCTTGAAAGCCCTCTTTAAGGGTCAGGGGCAAGTGATTAGCAAAGAAGAGTTGCTCAAGGATTTATGGGAAAATGAAGATTTTATTGACCAGAATACTCTCAATGTTAATATGACTCGCTTGCGGAAAAAGGCAGCAGAAGTGGGTTTTGATCGCATTCATACTGTACGGGGAGTGGGGTACTTGGTTAAATGATACGCTCTTTTCTCCGAGAATACCGAGTATTCTTTTTCGCTTATTTTTTGCTTGCAAGCTCTTTTTTGATTTTGTTCTATCTCTACCAACTTCCCTGGCCTTTCTTTCTGCAATCCATCTTTTTATCCTGCACAATCTTTATGATTGTTATGCTAAGCCTTTTTTGGAAATTTTTTCATCGAATGAAAGCCTTACAAGATGGAATTCATGATGCTGATCTCTATATTTTAAATAAGCCCATTGATCGAGCTTATTTTATGTTGCTTGAAAAGGAGAAGGATCAGGCTCGGCAAGAACTCTTGTCCTATAAGAAAAGGGAAGAAGATCTTCAAGCGGTGGTCAAGTTATGGTCGCACCAAATGAAGGTGCCTCTCGCAGCTCTTTCTCTGATGACTCAGACCAAACAGTTAGATCCTCAAGGCGTGGACAATCAGCTCTTGAGATTAGACAATTATCAAGCTAACCTCCTGAACTATCTAAAACTTAGCAACCAGAGCAGCGATTTCCGCTTTGAAGAAGTAGAGGTACGTCAAGTCATGGTTGACTTAGTAAAGAAATACCGCACCCACTTTTTACATAAACAAATTGCTGTTAGTATAGATGGGGAATGGAAACTTAAATCTGATCGAAAATGGCTCTCCTTTGCCCTCTCTCAAATCCTGGATAATGCCATCAAATATAGTCAGGAAAGCGGTTCAGTCCAGATTCAATTGGATGAGGGTATTCGCATTAGTGACCAAGGCATAGGTATTCTGCCAGAAGACATCCCCCGCCTCTTTGACCAAGGTTTTACCGGCTTTAATGGCCGCGAACACCAAAAAGCCAGCGGCTTTGGCCTCTACCTAGCCAAGCGCGTGCTCGACCAGCTAGAACTAGCGATTGAAGTTACTAGTCAGGTGGATCAAGGAACTCAAGTAGTGGTGAGGAGGAAGGAGGATTGGACGTAAAGGAAATACTAATTAGGGAATACCGAACCTCGGATTGTGAGGACCTTGCAGATCTTTTTTACCAAACAGTCCACTCTATGAATGCCAAAGATTATAATGACAAACAATTAAATGTTTGGGCACCTGTTACTGTAGACTTAGTAAAATGGAATAAATCTCTGCTTGAACATTTCTCTCTAGTAGCCATAAGAGAGGGAATTATAGTAGGTTTTGGTGATATTGACAGAACCGGTTATCTTGATCGGCTCTTTATTCATCAGGACTACCAAAATCAAGGGATTGCGACAGCAATTTGTGATAGACTCGAACATGAATTTCCAGTGAGCAAAGTGGTTACGCAAGCCTCTATCACTGCAAAAACATTCTTTCTCCAAAGAGGATATAAAGTAATCAAAAAGCAACAAGTATTAAAATCAAACGTCTCTTTGACAAATTACCTTATGGAAAAGGAGTTGTAACTTATCTCCAGATTCAAAATCTGAGAAATAAGTAGTGGGAATGGAAACTTAAATCCGCTTGAAAATGGCTTTCCTTTCATTATTAGCTAAATAGAAAACAGCTTAGAATCAACGTTTTTAATGACGTAATTCTAAGCTGTTTTATCTAATAAAATTTCAAGTGAAGTCAGAAATTGCTCGCTTTTGAATTTCTAAGCTCGGGATAAAAAGGTCCGTAGTCCCCGCCTCGCTTTTGGATTTCTAGGCTCGGGATAAAAAGGTCCGCAGTCCCCACCTCGCTTTTGAATTTCTAAGCACGGGATAAAAAGGTCCGTAGTCTCCGCCTCGCTTTTGGATTTCTAGGATCGGGATAAAAAGGTCCGCAGGACCTTTTTATTCCCACTCAACTGTTGCGGGTGGTTTGCTGGTGATGTCGTAGACGATGCGGTTAACGTGGTCGACTTCGTTGACGATGCGGACAGAGATTTTTTTTAGAACATCCCATGGAAGTTGGGCGAAGTCTGCTGTCATTCCATCGATAGAAGTGATAGCACGGATGGCTAGTGTGTAGTCATAGGTACGGCCGTCTCCCATAACTCCGACGGAGCGGACACCTGTGTTAACTGTGAAGTATTGCCATACGTCGCGGTCGAGTCCTGCTTTTTGGATTTCTTCACGGAGGATGGCATCGGATTCACGAACGGTTTTGAGTTTTTCTTCAGTAATTTCACCCATCACACGGATTGCAAGACCTGGTCCTGGGAATGGTTGACGCCATACGACTTCGTCTGGCATACCAAGTTCTGTTCCGAGGGCACGAACTTCGTCTTTGAAGAGTGTGTTAAGTGGTTCGATCAATTCAAATTGAAGATCTTCAGGTAGACCGCCTACGTTGTGGTGAGATTTGATAGTTTGTGCGGTATCTGTTCCAGATTCGATAATATCTGTATAAAGGGTACCTTGGGCTAAGAAATCGACACCGTCTAATTTGCGAGCCTCGTCATCAAAGACATAAACAAACTCGTTTCCAATGATTTTCCGTTTTTGTTCTGGATCTGATACTCCAGCAAGTTTAGAAAGGAAGCGTTCAGAAGCATCAGCTTTGACGATGTTAAGGCCGAATTTGCCTCCAAGCATCTCCATAACTTGATCAGCTTCGCCTTTACGTAGTAATCCATGGTCTACAAAGATACAGATAAGTTGGTCTCCGATGGCTTTTTGGAGAAGGACACCTACAACAGAAGAATCAACGCCCCCTGAAAGACCAAGGAGTACTTTACGATCTCCTACGGTTTCACGGATTTTCTTGATTTCCATCTCAATAAAGTTATTCATAGTCCAATCGCCTTTAGCACCACAAATATTAAAGACGAAGTTTTTCAAGAGATTAAAGCCATAGACAGAGTGACGAACTTCTGGGTGGAACTGAATTCCGTATAGGTTTTTATCAGCGTTTTCAATGGCAGCGAAAGGACAGTCTGCAGAAGTCCCTGTCCGAACAAACTGATCTGGGATTTCAGTTACAGCATCTCCATGACTCATTAAGACAAGTTGTTCTTCTGGTGTACTTGCAAAGAGACGACTTTCAGGAGTATGGGTTAATGGAGATTGACCATATTCACGATTTCCTGCTTCGCCAGCGGGAACAACCTTACCACCCAATTTATGAGTCATCAGTTGCATACCGTAACAAATTCCAAGTACAGGGATTCCCAACTCGAAGATTTCTGGATCAATATCGAAGGATCCTTCTTCATAAACGGAGTTTGGACCACCAGAAAGAATAATTCCAATTGGATTCATTTCTTTCACTTCTTGAGCACTGAGTTTATGGCTTTTTAGTTCAGAGAACACACCCATTTCACGCACACGACGTGAAATCAACTGGTTGTATTGGCTACCATAATCCAGAACAATAATTTTTTCGACATCTTTCATGTCAGGAGTGATTGTAGTCATCTAATCCCTTTCCTATAAATAGATTTTTTATAGATTCCATTGTATCATAGTGCTTGCTCCTTGCCAAGGAAGCTAAATTAATTTGACTTTTGTCTCAGAGACTTCTAGAATAGGAGTAAATAAAGGGGGAGAAGCCATGCGACCAGCCTATTTGGAAATACACGATGATATCAAAACCGCTATTGATCAAGGTAAGTGGGAAATTGGCCAGCGCTTGCCAAGTGAACGCGATTTGGCGGAACATTACCAAGTTAGTCGTATGACTTTGCGCCAGGCTATTACTCTTTTAGTGGAAGAGGGAGTATTGGAACGTCGGATTGGAAGTGGAACCTTTGTTGCATCGACTCGGGTACAAGAAAAAATGCGTGGAACCACTTCTTTTACAGATATCATCCATTCCCAAGGTAAAGAACCGTCTAGTCAAGTTATCTCCTATCGTCGGACTCTTCCGAGTCAAAAAGAAGTAGATATTTTAGGTATTTCTCGAGAAGATAACATTATTCGAATGGAGAGGGTTCGGTATGCCGATGAAGTGCCAGTTGTTTATGAGATTGCAAGTATTCCTGAAAAGTTTATTAAGGACTTGCCCAAAGAACAAGTAACCAGCCATTTCTTTAAAAGCTTAGAGGAACAGGGATATCGGATTGGTAAATCAAGTCAAACGATTAGTGCAAAACTTGCAGGAGAGCGTATTGCTCATTACTTAGATATTCCCAAAGGTCAGGCAGTTCTTACGTTAACACAGTTATCTTATCTGGAAGATGGCCCAGCTTTTGAATATGTAAAAAGCCAATATGCAGCGGATCGATTCGAATTTTATTTTGAGAATTAGAAAGAGAGTAAAATTATGACAAAAATGATTTTTTTAAAGGATGTAATAGAGGCTGATAATATTGAAGTTGGTAGCTATACTTACTATGCTCAAGAATGTGAAGAGGATGACTTTGAAAGAGATCATGTTCTCTATAATCGAAAAGGGCATGGAAAGTTAAAAATTGGTAAATTTTGTAGTATTGCTAATGGTGTTGAGATTATTATGGGAGCTGCAAATCATAGTATGGCTTCTATTTCAACGTACCCTTTTAATATTGTTAAAGAAAAATGGGCTAAAAATTTTGGAATGACTAGTGAAGATATGCCAGATAAGGGAGATACCATAATTGGTCATGATGTCTGGATTGGACAAAAAGCAACAATTATGCCAGGAGTTAGAATTGGTAATGGTGCAGTTATCGGTAGCAAAGCTGTTGTAGCCAAGGATATTCCACCGTATGCGATAGCAGTCGGGAATCCTGTAAAAGTTATTTCTTATCGTTTTGATGAAAATACAATTCAATTTTTAGAGACCCTTAAGTGGTGGGATTTAGAAGAAGAAATGTTGGATCAAGCAATACCTTATTTAACGAGTGTTCACTTAGAAGAAAGTAAAGAGGCTTTGAAAAAATTGATTGATCAATCTAAGAAGAAGGTTTAAAGCCTTTTTAGAAAAGGATGGGAAAAGAGCCTCATTCTTATCTGATTCTGATATAATAGGACTGTTATGGAAATTGAAAAAACCAATCGCATGAATGCTTTGTTTGAGTTTTATGCAGCTCTTTTGACGGATAAACAAATGAACTACATTGAACTTTACTACGCTGATGATTATTCCTTGGCTGAAATTGCGGAAGAATACCAGGTCAGCCGTCAGGCTGTTTATGATAATATCAAGAGAACTGAACGAATTTTGGAAGATTATGAACGGAAGCTTCATATGTATTCTGATTATATTGTTCGCAATCAGGTATTTGAAGAAATTTTGGAGGCTTATCCCCAAGACAGCTTTTTAACCGATAAGATTCAATTATTAACAAGCATTGACAATCGAGAATGAGGAGAAAAGAATGTTCGAAAGTCTAACAGAGCGTTTACAATCTGTTTTTAAAAATCTACGTAAAAAAGGTAAAATTGACGAAAAAGATATTCAGGAGGCCACCAAAGAAATCCGGATGGCTCTGCTAGAAGCAGACGTTGCTTTACCTGTTGTGAAAGATTTCATCAAGCAAATTCGAGAACGTGCCTTGGGACAAGAGGTTATCGATACCTTGAATCCCGCCCAACAAGTGATTAAAATTGTTAATGAGGAATTGACTCGTTTATTGGGTTCAGACCGCTCTGAAATTGAAAAATCTTCTAAAATTCCAACAATCATTATGATGGTAGGTCTCCAAGGAGCTGGTAAAACAACTTTTGCTGGAAAATTAGCCAATAAACTGAAAAAAGAAGAGAATGCTCGTCCCTTAATGATAGCAGCAGATATTTATCGACCTGCTGCTATTGAGCAATTAAAAACGCTGGGCCAACAAATTGATGTACCTGTTTTCTCTATGGGGACTGAAGTTCCAGCTTTGGACATTGTTAAAGCTGGTTTGGAACAAGCTCGGGAAAATAAAAACGACTATGTTTTGATTGATACAGCGGGTCGCTTACAGATTGATCAGCTCCTCATGCAAGAGCTAAAGGACATTAAAGAGTTTGCGCAACCTAATGAAATCCTTTTGGTAGTCGATGCCATGATTGGTCAAGAAGCTGCTAATATTGCACGTGAGTTTAACCAGCAATTGGAAGTGACGGGAGTTATCCTAACAAAAATGGATGGAGACACTCGTGGGGGAGCTGCTTTATCTGTCCGTCAAATCACTGGAAAACCTATTAAATTCACCGGAACAGGTGAAAAGATTACAGACATTGAGGCCTTCTATCCTGACCGCATGGCTGGTAGGATTCTGGGTATGGGTGATCTTTTGACTCTTATTGAAAAGGCCTCTCAAGAGTATGACCAACAAAAGAGCCTGGAAATTGCCGAAAAGATGCGGGAAAACACCTTTGATTTCAATGATTTCCTTGATCAATTGGACCAGGTTCAGAATATGGGACCAATGGAAGATCTTCTCAAGATGATTCCAGGGATGGCTAGCAATCCAGCTCTGAAAAATCTCAAGGTTGATGAAAAAGAAGTTGCTCGCCGTAAGGCGATTATCTACTCCATGACTTCTGCTGAGCGGGAAAACCCAGACCTCCTCACCCCATCACGCCGCCGTCGAATTGCGGCTGGTTCAGGAAATAGTTTTGTGGAAGTGAACAAATTCATCAAAGACTTTAACCAAGCTAAACAAATGATGCAAGGGGTTATGTCTGGTGATATGAATAAGATGATGAAACAAATGGGAATGAACCCTAATCAACTTTCTAAGAATATGCCAAATATGGGTGATATGGATATGTCCGCCTTAGAAGGAATGATGGGGCCAAATGGCATGCCCGATCTATCAGCCCTGGGTGCTGATATGGATATGAGTCAACTATTTGGTGGAGGGCTTAAAGGAAAACTCGGTCAGTTTGCTACTAAACAAGCCATGAACCGTATGAACAAACAATTGAAAAAAGCTAAGAAAAAACGGAAGAAGTGATGAATGGTTTGCTATGAACCAAAATCAATTTTTGTCAACTTTGGTGATTTCTAGTTTCCTTACAATCAGCGAGGCCAACCGTCTCTCGGAAAGCTGTTCTCAATGATCAAGTAATATCCATATTACCGAGGAACGAAATCGTCAAGTTTTATCCCAAGCTAATCGATTGTAAAAGATCGGATGAAGTCTAGGTTGACGGAGAAACACCGTTCTTTCAAAGTTGAAACTTCACGAGAGTTCGCCCAGATATTGGATGAGGCTCCTTATTTAAATATATCTCGAGTAGTCTCACGGCTCTTTGATGAACTATTTAAGAGTGAGGAACAGCTAGCACAACGAGTTTGTAGCTCACTATAATACAAAAATTAAAGCATTTCCTTTAAAAATGGTATCAACCCAAAGAGTACTATGTGGTTGATATCGAAGACGAATTCCCAGACAAGTTATTGGGACTTTAAAAATATAAATAGACCCAGCAAGCGATTAACGGTTTGTTGGGTCTATTTATATATTGAGTTCTATCTAGAAATATTTTTTGTTCCTCGGAATAAATTTCACTAAATAAATTTATGTTAAAAAATACTAATAAAATCATTGACAGGTTTCAGTCTTTCTACTAAACTTATAATAGTAAAAAGAATAAAGTTAGGTGAAATTAATATGGAAAAAAAGGATCAATGGCTCAAAGAATTTGAAGCACGTGAGGGGAGAAAGCCCATTCCACAAGAGTTTGTTATTGCTAAGGAAGCGGGATTCCCCTTGGTAGAAGAAGATTTGGCTCATCGTTGGGCTGTAGCTTTTGAGACCTTAAATCAGCGGAAACCTAGCCCTGCTGAATATATGGCTGCTAAGAAACAAGGATTTCCAATTAATCAATTTGAATCATCTTCAAAACAAGAAGAAAATTCACTACAAGAAGTTGAGATAAGTTCACAAGATAGAGAGAGGGTTCAGAATCCAAAAGCACTTTGGATTCAAGCTTTTGAAGTGGCTCACGGTCGTCGACCTGGACCTCAGGAGTTCGCTCTTGCTAAGGAAACAGGCTTTGATGTAGATTATTTACCTGACCTATCATCGGTTGAAACAGTAGCTGAATCTGTTGTTGTAGCACCTGTACAAGCGGATGAAAGTCCAGCTCCTGTTAAGAAAGAGAAGAAATTAAAGCCTAGTCGTAAACAGGTACTTACAGGGACTGCCATTGGTTTAGTTCTTATCGTTCTAGGCGGTGGTTATTACTATTTTGACAAGGAGTCTGGGGCGGATTTAGCCGTTGATCAATTTTCTAAACAAATTGAAAATAGCAAATTCCAGCAACTTGCGGAATCCTTTAGTGATACTAATTCGAAAAACGTGAACTGGTCTGCAGAAGATGCTAAGAATTTCGTTCAATATCTAAATAAAGATGGAAAGTTAGAGAGTGAGTTGTCGAAGTTAGAGGCTGATCCTTCTTATATTATTAAAGATGAAAATGGTAATCAGTTACTAGGCTTAGAGGAGACTACAAAGAAACTGGGGTTATTTCCTGTTTATGAGGTTAAGACTTTTCCATTGACAATTACTGTAAAAACAAACTTGGACACTTTAAGTTTGAATGAACAGAAGGTAGAGAAAGATAAAGAATTAGCTTTAGGAGACTTTTCATTTGCTCCCCATTCTTTTGCAGCTAAGGGGAAAACGGATGCTGGAGATCTAAATACGGATATTACAGCAGAACTTTCGGAAGCTAAGGAGAATAGCCTTACTCTTTCCATTTCAAATGTAGATAAGAATTTACAAGCTTCACTCCCTAGTGACGTGCAAGGGGCAAGTGATATTAAATTGTATGTGAATAACAAAGAGGTCGCTAAGGAATTAACGAAGAAACTTAAATTGATTGAAAATCAAACAATTGATGTTCATGCTCAGTTTAAATTCGAAGAGAATACTTATACAACTGAAAAAAGTAAACTAGTTGTAAAACCAGGCGAAGAATCCCTTGTAGTTGACCTTCAGCTTTCCTCTGATATCCAGCAAAAAATTGCGGATGCTAGAAAAGCTAAAGAAGAGAAAGTGAAACAGGAAGAAGACGCAAAGCGGAAATTGGAAGAAGACAAAGTTGCCATCAGTAATTTTATGTCCTCTTACATTAATGCTATGCGTGACTCTATTCGTAATCGTTCAGTCGGTTTTACGGACTATTATGATACCAATAGTGAAGCCTATCAAGTTATGTATAATTATGTAGCAAACGGTGGTGTTGCTGCAGCACGAATTGATTATCAAACAACGCTAGAATATACTGTTACTGATGTTGCCAAAGAAGGAAATGATTATAAAGTCACAGTCCGCAATAGCTTTAAAGAAGTCTATACAAATGGTAAATCTGATACCGTTCATAAAAATCAAGTCTTTATGCTTCGTCCAGAAAATGGAAGTTTTAAAATTTACTCTATTAGCGAGTATTAAGAAAGGGATCCTATGAAATCAAAAAAATGGTTTGGGTTGATTCTTATGACTCTAGCTTTAGCAGCTTGTGGCCAAGAATCAGCAACTACTCAAGAAAACAAAGGCAATACTGAATCAAATCAGACAGTCACAAACAATTCAGATGAGAGCTCTGCTCAAAGCTCATTATCTAAGTTTAATAGTCAACAAAAAGAATCTAAAACGGATACTAAGGCTACTTATAATGGTGATTACTATAGTGTCAAAGGATCTGATGGACAAGAAATTATTATTGTTAATAAGAAGCATCCGCGAAATGCAAATTATGCACCAGGGGAAGATCCTCAGGCTCAAGCTGCCTTTATGCAACTGATTGCGGATATGCAAGATAAAGGTTTTGCTATTAGCAACCAGTACAGCGGATATCGTTCTTATGAAACACAGGTTGGTTTATACCAATCCTATGTTGATCAAGATGGTCAAGCTAATGCCGATCGTTATTCAGCTAGAGCTGGGTATAGTGAGCACCAAACTGGTCTTGCTTACGACTTAATCGATAGCTCGGGAAATCTTCTGACAGATAAAGAAGCCAGCAAATGGTTACGAGAGCATGCGGCAGACTATGGTTTCATTGTTCGCTATACTGAAGACAAGGAAGATATTACGGGTTACACAGCAGAAAGTTGGCATGTTCGCTATATTGGATCAGAAGCTGCGGATATAGCTAAATCAGGATTGACCCTAGAAGAATACTTTGGGGTACCTGGTGGAGATTATGAGGATTAGTAAATGGAGAGGCTGGAAATTCCAGCTTTTTCTTTCAGTCTATGTTTAACATAAATAATTTTTATAAAAATGAATTGTTACAGTAGACATGTTATAATTGTTGTAATCAATACATGCGAGAGGAAATTTCTAAATGGGAGATACTAAAAAACATACTGTAAAAATTAAACCTTCTAAGAAAGATATTGAAAGAACCTATGAAGGTTTTGATAAGTTAAAGGAGTTGATTGATCCTTCTTCAAACAAGCCTGAGGCTGGTTTTTATATTTTAAATGGGGGAAAGTGGTTTGATGATTCTAAGATACCTAAGTTTTTAGAAGAAATAGAGGTTAGTATTGTAAATAGTCCTAATCTCTCAATAAAACCGATACAAACCGTTTTGTGCTCCTGTAAGAAATCATCAAGAAAAAATCGGAAACAGCATCCTAAAAATATTATAGGTAAATCTGAAGTATCTCCTGAATTATTTCATCAAGGACATCTAATAGCTGATTCTATACATAAATATATAAATCCTCTCAATAGTATCAGATGGGCAGAAAATTTTGTAATGATTACACATTGGTGCAATCTAGCAAATACTTCAAAAGAATCTTGTGGTATGTTTTATTTTGAAAATATCCTGTTACAGACTTTAGATTTTTATCATAGAAACAAAGAGCACATAGAAATTGATTATCGCATTACACCAGTTTTTAAAAAACTAGACTCAAAGAATGAACAGCAAAATTACGAAAAGCTTCCACGAGGGATTATAATGGAAGCTAGAGTAAGAAATGGTGGAAATTTTTTAACTTCAAATGATGAAAAACATCCCATTTTCGAATCTGGATTCAATGTCTTTATCCCAAATGCTCAAAAGAATTTGAAAATTGATTATAATTCAGGTGAAGTTATCAAAGAATAATAAATCATATGTTAAAAAGCTGGAATTTCCAGCTTTTTCTGTCAGCACACGTTTAACATAAATTCATTTTATTTGTTATAGGTAAAGGTTGATAATGGCAGTCTAGGAAGTAATCATACGATATATCTCAAAAATCATTAGGAATATCTCCAACAACATCTTTCCGAAAAACTGTAATTTTCTTGAAAAAAGTTTGTGTGTTTGGTACACTACTATTAGAGAATTTGGAGGTACTTATGCGTCGTGAATTGTTACTAGAAAAAATTGAAGATTTGAAAGCAATTATGCCTTGGTATGTTTTAGAATACTATCAATCCAAATTAGCTGTCCCTTATAGTTTTCCCACCTTGTATGAATACTTGAAAGAATACCAGCGTTTTTTTAATTGGTTGATGGATACAGATCTTGTTCAAGTCACTGAAATTAAAGAGATTTCTATTGAAACCTTAGAACATCTTTCTAAGAAAGATATTGAATCTTTTATCTTATATTTACGGGAACGTCCTTTGTTAAATGCGAATTCGACGAAAACCGGTCTGTCGCAAACAACCATTAACCGGACTCTATCAGCACTCTCGAGTCTCTTTAAATTTTTAACTGAGGAAGTTGAGAATGAACAGGGGGAACCCTATTTTTACCGTAATGTTATGAAAAAGGTTTTAACAAAAAAGAAAAAGGAGACTTTAGCTGCAAGGGCTGAAACCATTAAGCAGAAACTTTTTTTAGGGGATGAAACCGAGGGGTTTTTACGCCACATTGAAGATGACTATCCCAAACAGCTTTCCAAACGTGCTCTTAGCTCCTATGAGAAAAACAAGGAACGTGATTTGGCCTTGATTGCACTACTCCTAGCTTCAGGAATTCGCTTATCTGAAGCAGTGAACCTTGATGTCAGAGATTTGAACACACAAATGATGATTGCGGAAGTTACTCGTAAAGGAGGCCGTCGTGATGCTGTTCCTATTGCTAGCTTTGCTAAGCCCTATCTTTTACATTATTTAGAAATCCGAGATAAACGTTATAAACCTGAGAAACACAATCTTGCCCTGTTTTTAAGTGAATATAGAGGCAAGGCAAATCGCATGGATGCTTCTAGCATTGAAAAAATGGTTGCAAAGTACTCGGAATCTTTCAAAATTCGTGTAACCCCCCATAAACTACGCCACACACTTGCAACCCGTTTGTATGATGCTACCAAATCACAAGTTTTGGTCAGTCATCAATTGGGACATGCTAGTACACAGGTCACGGACCTTTATACTCATATTGTCGACGAGGAACAAAAGAATGCCCTAGATCAACTCTAGGGCATTTCAATTATCCTATTTTAAGCCATGGAAACTCATAGCCAACATATTTAAGGCGGAGATTTTACCACGTTCCCGATGGTATTTATTTGCTATTTTTGTAGCGAATTCGATTACATTTTTGGGAGCTTTATAGTGATGTGTCATTAAATAGAGGGATAAGCTATGGCTTAGTTGACTAATCGCTTGAACTTGATTCTCTTCAATGGCTATTTTAGATGCTGAAAAAATCTTTTTCAATTCAATATCTGTTGTCATTTCAGGAATTCCTAAGATTTTGTCAATTTCTCTTATTAGATCTTCTTTTTCTTTCATGATTCAGATTTAGATAATGATTATAAATGTTATAAGACCACTAGACTAACAAATCCAGTGGTCTTATTTATATAGACTGGTATTATTCTACAATAGCTTCTGCAATTTCTTGTGCTGAAATTCCTGCGAAGTAGCGTGACAAGTCTAGTTCAGCTAGTTTTTGCTCGACTGCTTCTCGTTCATAGGCAAGACCTACTAGGGACTCTTCTACTGCAGCAACATCCTCGATTCCGAAGAAATCTCCGTAAATTTTCAAGGTATCAATCCGAGATTCTACAACATTGACATAGGCATCTATTAATCCGCTTGGGAATTTGATGGTTCGACGGATATTGTATTCAGGTGATTTTCCATAATTCCAATCCCAGTTTCCGAATTTAGCATCGCGAATTTGGCGAATTTCTTCTAATTCAGAATCTGAGAAGGTGTATTCAGTCATCTCTGGATACTCTTTTTTCATATAGTCTAGCAAGAGATCACGAAATTCTAGAACGGAAATTTTCTCATCTAATTCATCAACGATATTCGTTACACGGGCTCGAACAGACTTGACACCTTTCGATTCAATTTTGTGCTTGGAAACTTGAAGTGCTTTTGCTAAGACAGATAAATCAACATCAAAGAGTAATGCACCGTGATGCATAATTCGTCCATTGATATAGGCCTGGGCATTCCCTCCAAATTTCTTACCATCAATTTCTAAATCATTACGGCCGGTAAATTCAGCCTTAACCCCGAGAGCGGCTAAAGTATTGATGACTGGAATCGAAAAGCTCTTGAAATCAAAGAGTTTGTCTTGATTCTCATTTGAAATAATGGTGTAGTTAAGATTATTGTAGTCATGGTAGACTGCACCACCTCCACTGATACGTCGAACGACTTCAATACCATTGTCTCGAACATAGTCCCGGTTAATTTCTTCAATCGTATTTTGATGACGACCTACGATAATGGAGGGTTTATTGATCCAGAGAATGAAAATCATATCTTCATCAAGCATTTGCTTGAAAGCATATTCTTCAAGTGCGATGTTAAAAGCTGTATCGTTACTGTCATTAATAATGTATTTCATGAAGTCTCCTATTTCTTAGGTGCATGCACAGCGAGATTTAGGACATCTGCAAAGGCTTCATACATGACTTCTGAGTAAGTCGGGTGACCATGGATTGTTTTGAGAACTTCTTCAACCGTAATTTCCATTTCAATAATAGTTGAAGCCTCATTAATTAATTCTGCTGCGGCAGGTCCAATAATATGGACACCGAGTACTTCACCATATTTTTTGTCAGCGATGACTTTCACAAATCCTTGGGCAGCATCAGAAGCGATGGCACGACCATTGGCTGCGAAATTGAATTTTCCAATTGCTACATCATACTGTTCACGCGCCTGTTCTTCTGTTAAACCAACAGCGGCTACTTCTGGTAAGGTGTAGATAGCAGCTGGGGTAAGGTTGAGTTTCGCCACTGCATGGTTGCCTTTTAAAGCATTCTCAGCGGCTACTTCACCCATACGGAAGGCTGCATGAGCTAACATTTTAGTTCCATTGATATCACCTGGGGCGTAGATGCCTGGAACAGATGTTTCCATATACTCATTCACCTTGATACGACCATTTTCAAGTTCAAAGGCTACTTCACCCATACCTTCTAAATCTGGAACTCGACCAATTGAAAGAAGGGCTTTATCAGCTAGAATATCTTCTTGACCAGAAACTTTAATACGTAGTTTACCATTTTCTTCAATAATCTCTTCTAGCTTGGTTTCTGTATGAATGGTCATTCCTTTTCGTTCAAGAATGAGGCGAAGATTTTTAGAAACTTCTTTATCCATTGCTGGAACAATACGGTCTGTCATTTCAATAACAGTGACTTTTGAACCGTAGGTCATAAAGGCTTGACCAAGTTCGATTCCGACAACTCCGCCACCAATAACCACTAGATGTTCTGGAACTTCTTTGAGGTTAAGGATATCATCACTTGTCATGACTAAATCAGATTCCATACCTGGAACATTGATTTTGCTAACTTTTGATCCACCTGCAAGAATAATTTTCTTTGTTTCGAGAAGGGTTTGACCATCAACGAGGACATTCTTATCTTTGGTAATTGTTCCTGTTCCCATATGAACATCAATACCATAAGAACGCATTAAGCCTCCGACACCTCCGACAAGAGTGGCAACAACTTTGTCTTTTGTAGCAACGACTTTATCCATATCAACTGTAAAGCTTGGATTTTCGACCATGATTCCACGATCTGCTGCATGACCCAGGCTTTCAATGATTTCCGCATTGTGAAGGTAAGTTTTGGTAGGGATACATCCACGGTTGAGACAGGTTCCTCCAAGGGCTGTTTTTTCAACAATAGCCACTTTACCACCTAATTGAGAAGCCTTGATAGCTGCTACATAACCAGCAGGACCACCACCGATAACGACGACATCATAGGCGTCATCACTCTTATCAGAGTCCTCTTGAGTTAGTGGGGCAATTGGACTTTCAGCAACTGGTGCTTCTGTAGAAGCGGTTGGGATGTTTTCTCCCTCTGCACCAAGATAGCCGATAATTTCTGTAACCGGAACTGTTTCTCCGTCTCCTTTTAAGATCGCAATCAGATAACCATCTTCTTCTGCTTCTAGTTCCATACTAACTTTATCGGTCATAATTTCAAGAAGAACTTCTCCTTCTTTCACAAATTCTCCGACTTTTTTATTCCACTGAACGATTTGACCCTCGGTCATATCGACACCGGCTTTAGGCATAATTACTTCTAAGGCCATTCTCTACTCCTTCTAAATTAACATTGAAATTGGATTTTCAATGAGATCTTTCAAATCTTTCATAAATTTCGCACCAGCCATTCCATCGACAACTCGATGGTCAATTGTGAGGCCGAGACTCATCATAGGACGGATGACGATTTCACCATTTAAAGCTACTGGTTTCTCAATAGTTGCACTGACACCAAGGATTGCTGAGTTAGGTTGATTGATGATAGGGCCAAAAGATTGTACCCCAAACATTCCCAAATTACTAATCGTGAATGTTGAATTTTGTAATTCACTCGGTGCCAATTTCATATCTAAAGCACGGCCAATTACATCCTTAAATGCTACGACAAGTTGTGAAAGGGACATTTTTTCAGCATTAAAGACGACAGGTGTCAATAAACCACCGTCCATTCCGACAGCCATGGCGAGGTTCACATAATCATGGGTAATAATCGTTTGGCCATCTTCAGTTAAACTTGAATTGATATAAGGATGCTTCATCAATGTTTTGATGACTGCAAGTGAAATCAAATCCGTAACAGTGACCTTTTTCCCAGTTTCTGCCATGATTGGGTCTAGGACTTTCTTTCGTAGTGCCAGCATTTCCGTCATGTCGACTTCATAATTGAGGGTAAAGGTTGGCGCTGTTAGATAAGAATCCACCATACGTTGGGCAATGACTTTCCGCATTGGAGTCATTGGAATCCGCTCAATAGTTCCCCATTCAGTTTGGTTATCTGGAACTTCTTCAACTTTTTCAATTTGAGCTGGAGACTTAGTGGTTCCAGTTTCAAGATTTTCAGGGAGAAGGGCTAAAACATCCTTCTTCATAATTTTTCCATTAACCCCTGTACCTTGAATTTCTTGCCAAGCAATGTTGTGCTCTAGGGCAATACGCTTAGCCAAAGGCGAGATTCGAACGACATGCGTGTCTTTATGCTGATCTACATCTTCTTTATGAACCCGTCCTTTAGCTCCCGAACCACTAACATCATAAAGGTTAATCCCTAATTGATCCGCCAATTTACGAGCCGCAGGAGTTGCTCTTAGTTTTTTGTCAGACATTGCTTCTCCTTATTCTTTGTTTACAGTTTTGAGAATCGTCTCTTTAATACTTTCGACTGTTGGAATCATCGCATTTTCAAGATTTGCGGCATAAGGCATTGGAACATCCTCACCCGCACAGCGGCGAATTGGTGCGTCTAAATAATCAAAGGCTTCTGATTCAGCTATAATGGCTGAGATTTCTCCAATAAAACCGCTTGTTTTGTGAGCATCGTTTACGAGAACGACTTTCCCTGTTTTCTTGACAGAATTAATGATGATTTCCTTATCTAGTGGTACTAGAGTCCGTGGGTCAACAACTTCGACAGAAATTCCGGTTTCTGCTAATTCTTCCGCAGCCTGGAGTACACGACGCAACATTTTACCATAGGTCACAACTGTGACATCCGTACCCTCTCTTTTAATTTCACCTTTGCCTAAAGGAATTACATAATCCGGATCAACGGGTACTTCACCTTTTTGATTAAATTCAGATTTGTACTCTAAAATAATAACCGGATTGTTATCACGAATTGAGGCTTTAAGGAGTCCTTTCATATCTGCGGGGGTTCCAGGAGCAACAACTTTAAGGCCTGGAATGTGAGTAAACCAGCTTTCAAGGGATTGGGAATGTTGGGCTGCAGAACCAACTCCATTACCGGCAGCACAGCGTACAGTCATCGGAACTTGGCCTTTCCCACCAAACATATACCGGGTTTTAGCAGCCTGGTTTACAATAGCGTCCATGGCAATAACAGAGAAATCCATGAAGGTCATATCCACAATCGGGCGAAGACCTGTCATGGCAGCACCAGCTGCAGCTCCTGAAATAGCAGCTTCTGAGATGGGAGCATCCCGAACCCGCTCTGGTCCAAATTCTTCTAACATTCCTACTGAAGTTCCAAAATCTCCGCCAAAGACACCTACATCTTCTCCCATAAGAAAAACATCTGGATCACGACGCATTTCTTCAGACATAGCTAGGATAATCGTATCTCGAAATGACATTAATTTAGTTTCCATTTGTGACTGACCTCTCTTATTCCGCATAAATATCTTCAAAGGCTGATTCTAGTGGTGGTAGGGGACTATTCTCTGCAAAGCGTACAGACTCTTCCACTGCTTCTTTAACTTCTGCCTGAATGTGATCTAATTCTTCCGCGCTAGCAATCTGATTTTCAACCAAATAATGACGGAAATTCTCTATTGGATCTTTTTTCTTCCATTCTTCTACTTCCTCTCGTGTCCGGTATTTACCAGGATCAGATGAGGAATGGCCTAACCAGCGATAGGTTACACTTTCAATGAGTACAGGACCTTTTCCAGAACGAACATGTTCGACAGCTTCTTGGAATCCTTTGTAGACATCCAAAATATTATTACCATCTTCAACAAAAATACCTGGAATACCATAGGCTGTTGCTCGTTGATAAATGTGCTCTACATTGGTCATTTTTTTAATATCTGCTGAAATACCATAACCATTGTTGATACATGCAAAAATAACAGGAAGTTTCCAAATAGAGGCCATATTGACAGCTTCATGGAAGACACCTTCGTTGGTGGCACCATCTCCAAAGAAGCAGACGACAATCTTATCAGTGCCTTTCATTTGCTGGGTTAGGGCTGCTCCAACTGCGATTCCCATTCCACCTCCAACAATACCATTGGCTCCGAGGTTTCCAGCGTCTAAATCGGCAATATGCATGGAGCCACCTTTTCCTTTACAGGTTCCAGTGTATTTTCCAAGAATTTCGGCCATCATTTCATTGAGATTAATCCCTTTTGCGATGGCTTGTCCATGTCCTCTATGGTTAGAAGTAATTAAGTCATCTGGATTGAGAGCAGCCATGGCTCCAACATTTGCAGCTTCTTCTCCAACGGAAAAGTGGGTCATTCCAGGAACTTTTCCTTTTTTTACCAATTGGGCTATTTTTAAATCCATTCGACGGATTTCTTCCATTTTACGGAACATATCCAGTAAAAGGCTTTTGTCTAGTGTTTCCATATATTCACCTTTCTGTTTTTCACAAACTTACACTTTCTATTTTACCTTGTCTTGAAATCCCTGTCAAAAGATAACTAACAACTGAAAAAGCCCAGATATTAGGCTTGGAAAGCATTATCTGGACTTTTCGATTGAAAAAATTAATCTGCTAAAGTTTCAATATCACGAATGATATTGTGAATGACTTCAATATCATCAGAGGTGAAAATAAACATATCGTTTCCTTGAAGAGCTGCAAAAGCTTCCGGCATACGAACATTGGCTTTTAGATACGCAGCATAGCGCTCAAGAAGTTCTTCTTTGGATACTTGATAGCTCACCTCGTCTCGTCGTGTAGCTGCAAGTGCATGGTTGAGAGGACCATCTGCTTCTGGGAAACCATGACCAGCAACGAGACTAGCATAATCACGGAAAAGATCACGCGAATAACCAAAGTTATAGACATCCATAGCAAAGGCACCAGCTGGACGATTATTGTATTCGATAGCAATATAGTCGTCTCCATTACGGAAGAACTCAATATGGAAGAAACGTTCTTTCATGCCAAATGCTTTGACTGCAGCTTCTCCATATTTGCGAAGTAGAGGATCTACTTCCATTTGTGTGTAATAAGCAATTCCTTTTTGCTGGATCAGGATATTCAATGGAGTGTCTGTGTAATCAAAGGATGTTGACCATACAATCTCGCCATTGGCATCTACTAATCCGTCAAAAGTACAAATTTCGGTGCTAGTTACGAAAGGCTCTAAGAAATAGGCAATACTTTGATCCCAATTTTCGATGAATTCACGCACGGATCTTGGTTCTTCTAGCTTATAAGTAGCTGCAGCTCCAACTCCATTATCAGGTTTCGCAATGAGTGGTAGACCAAGAGCTTCTACTGCTTCATGTACTTCATCTTCAGTTGTCACCACTCGTCCTGGTGTAACAGGAACCCCAGCAGAGCGGAAAATTTCTTTCATTTTTGATTTATACTTTGTTTTTTCAATATCTTCATTTTGGGGACCGAAAACATTGAATTGTGTGCGAAGTTCTGCATCAAGTTCCAACCAGTACTCGTTTTGTGATTCAATACGATCGATTGGACCATGTTTGTAGAAAAGGAAAGCTACTGCACGCTTGACTTCATCCAAGTCTTCTAAATTATTGACACGGAAGTATTCTGTTAAAGCCCCTTGGAGCTCAGAACCTAGTTGATCGTAAGGTTCTTGACCAATTCCGAGAACAGTTATTCCTTGCTTAGCCAACTCAATGGAGAATTTTTGGAAATTCTGTGGGTAATAAGGTGAAATAACAATATAATTCATAATCCCTCTCCTTTTTATAAATCAAGTGCTTCTAAGAAATGTGGCATTTGAATCCGCCACCAATCCCAATCATGAGCTACATCGTAGCCCCAAACATCAAACCAAGCTGGGATTTGTTTCTCCTCAAAGGCAGTTTTTAAGCTATAGAAGGATGGTAAGCCATCTTGTTCCCATGCCCCCAACCCAGTGCAGACAATGATGTCAGCAGAGCGGTAATGATCTAAGAACCATGGATCATTTTGATTCCAGATGTAGTCGCTTGGAGAATTTTGGTAAATTTCTTTGTCGTCTCCATATTCGCCGACAAAGAAACGAGCATCATAGACACCACTTAAGGCAATGACTTTTTGGAAAACGTCTGGATGCTGCAAGAAGAAGTTTAGCGCGTGGTAAGCTCCCATAGAACAGCCCGAAGTCATTAGAGGTCCTTCCCAATTTGCGATGTGTTTGATAAAAGGTACAGCTTCTTGAATGATGTAACGTTCGTATGCCAAGTGAGCCAAGGCACGATCATGACCATGTTTCCAATTTGCTTCCCAACTTTCATTATCAATACTTGAAACTGTAAAGAATTGTACTTTCCCCTCATCGATAAAGCGTTGAGAGGCATTGATCATACCAAAATCGTAAAATTCATTGTGACTTCCACCTGAAGATGGGAAGACAATAACTGGAATACCAGCATGTCCGTAGTGGTTCATATGCATGTCACGCCCTAATTCGTGACTCCAATGTACAAGATTTTCGATATTCATAAACGTCTCCTTTTACTAATCATGCCAAAAACGACTTAGGAATCGGAAGCAATCTCCCAATTGTTCAGACCAAGCAATTTCGTTGTGCTCTGCATCTGTTTGAATCACCAATTCCAGATTGTCCACATTATGTCCCATTCGAATCAGATCCTTAAAGTAGCGAATAGAAGAGCTCACATAGGCTTGTTTGATGTTACCACCAATCAAACTCTTATCTGCCTCATCATCTTCTTGGGTCCCAACATAAATGTAAATTTGTTGAGGAGCCTCCATTGGCATCCGTTCAATATAACGGTTAAAGGCTTCTTGGTGGAGGAAGTTGGCGGAAGAGAAGACACCTAGACAACCAATCCGATCCTGGTAAGCCAGTCCCATAAACTGGGTGATATTCCCGCCAAGAGAACTACCAATCATAGCTGTATATTCTCTTTGGGGTTTGGTACGGTAATGTTCATCGATAAAAGGTTTTACGACTTCCATAACAAATTCGGCGTATTCAATTCCCTTCCCGCCGAAGCTAATTCCTGGAATAATCCCCCCTTGAAACTTCCAAGCGGAGTATTCATTCATGCGGTTCTCCCCATCGTTATCAATGGCAACCACAATCATCCGATCAATATCTGGATTTCGCTTAATAGTTGGAATGACTTTCCATGAATAACCACTAAAAGCTTCTTTACTGTAGAGAACATTTTGTCCATCATGGAAGTAAGCCACTGGATAGGAACGCTCCACATCTTGCTCATAGTTTTTAGGGAGGAGAACTCGAATTCGACGACCTTCACCCGAATAAGGTACTTCTAGTTCATGCGTATGCATATCTAAGTAAAAGTAGGATTGATTCATTGTCTGAAAACTCTCTATATTCAAAAATTTAAATCAGTATACCACAAATGCCTTGGACTGTACATATATTTTTGAAGGTTTTCAAAATATTTTCTTTCCATATGCCAAAAAACCGAGACTTAGTCTCGGCATTTTAAGTACGACGGGCATGTCGTACATCTGAGGTGCAAGTCCTCTGTGGGCACCTGCTACCGGTGAACCCAATAGCGACTCCCAAGCCTGACTATCGTGAGGTAGCGGGGAGAGGAAGGGATAGCGAAATCGTGGCTCTACGAACAGAAACGTGATATCAAGGCGTATATAGAGGATAAGGGGGCTTAAAACTCTAAAGTCCAAGAAGGTAGTCGTAACCTATGTGCGTAAATCACGAGAATAAACGAGGAAAGATGTACGGCTTATCCCGTGAGGTCTTGTCGAGGCAATAGCCTAGTAACAACGAACGACAAGAAGTCAGCCGAACCCATAGTAGTGAAGAAACTTCTGTAATGGAAGTGGAGC